>DASXPO010000242.1:0-20994 GCA_036493535.1 Casimicrobiaceae bacterium | reverse complement strand
GAGGCCGCGTCCGGTCAGGGCTCCGCCGACGTGATGTGGAGCTCGGCGATGGACCTGCAGGTCAAGCTGGTCGACGACGGGCAGGCGCTGACGTATCAATCGCCGGAAGCGGCGAAGCTTCCGAGCTGGGCCGTCTACAAGAATCAGGCTTACGGCACGACTTACGAGCCCGCGGTCTTCATCTACAACAAGCGGCTCGTCACCGGCGACGAGATCCCGCAGGATCACGCCTCGTTCGTCAAGCTGCTGAACAGCAAGACTGACAAGTTCAAGGGCAAGGTGACGACCTACGACATCGAGAAAAGCGGCGTCGGCTTCATGTTCGTCGTGCAGGACACGAAATATTTTCCGGAGATGAAAGATCTCGAGAAAGGCTTCGGTGCGACGAGCTACAAGGTGTATTCGAGCACCGGCAACATGCTTGAGAAGGTTTCGTCCGGCGAGCACCTGCTCGGCTACAACGTGCTCGGCTCCTACGCGCTGGTGCGCGCGAAGAAGGACCAGAATCTGGGCGTCGTGTTGCCGAAGGATTACACGCTCGTGCTGTCGCGCGTGCTGTTCATCGGTAAAGCGGCAAAAAATCCGAACGCGGCGAGGCTGTGGACCGATTACATCCTGTCGCAACGAGGCCAGAAGCTGATCGGTAGCGACGTCGAGCTGTTCTCGATACGCAACGACGTCGATGCCGAATACACGGCGGCGAGCCTGAACAAACAGCTCGGCGCCAACGTGAAGCCGATTCCGGTAAGCGCCGAGATCGTTACATATCTCGATCAGAAGAAGCGCCTCGAATTCCTGAGCAACTGGAAAGCGGCGATCGGGGCCAAGTAAATGAATACCGCGGCGGCACAAACGGCTCCATTCGAGGTCGCGCGCAGCGCCGAGGGCGTGATCTCGCTGCGCTCGCTGACGATCATCGTGACCGGCGTGGCGGTCCTTGCGCCGCTCGCGCTCATTCTTTATCAAAGCGTCCTTTCCGCACCGTTTTTCGATGCGCGCAAGGTGTTCGGGTTCGAAGCGTACGAGTTCATCTTCGCCGACCCGGATTTCTGGAGCGCGTTTCTGAACTCGGCGTTGATCGCGGCCGGCATGACGCTGATCGCGGTGCCACTGGGCGCGTTGCTCGCATTCGTGATGGAACGCACCGATCTGCCTGGGAAGCGCTGGCTGCAGCCGTTGATCCTGGTGCCGAGCTTCGTTTCGCCGATGGTGCTTTCGTTCGGTTATGTCGTCGCAGCGGGACCGGTCGGGTTCTACACCGTGTGGGCGCAGGAGACGCTGGGCGGCGCGCCTTGGGGGCTGTATACGCTTCCCGCGATAGCGCTCATCGCCGGTCTCACGCACGTGCCGAACGTGTACGTCTACGCTGCGTCGGCACTGCGCAATCTGGGATCCGACGTCGAGGAAGCCGCGCGGATTGCCGGTGCCTCGCCATTTCGCGTCGCGCTGTCGGTGAGCCTCCCTTTGGTGATGCCGTCGCTGTTGTTCGCGGCGGTTCTCGTCTTCTTCCTGGGCTTCGAGCTGTTCGGATTGCCGCTCGTGTTGGGCGATCCCGAAGGCCATCTCGTGTTGGCGACGTACCTCTACAAACTGACGAACAAGCTTGGCACCCCCTCGTATCACCTGATGGCGGCAGTCGCGATCTGCATCGTCGCGATCACGTTTCCTCTGGTGCTGCTGCAGCGACGGCTGCTGCAAGGCGCGCGCAAGTACGCGACGATCAAGGGCAAGGCGGCGCGAATGCGCGAGCTGCCGCTTGGGCGTTGGACGTGGCTCGCGTTCGGTCTCTTGTTCGCGTTCCTGTTCGTCACGGTCATCGTGCCGATTTCGGGCATTGCGCTGCGCGCGTTCGTCACCAACTGGGGCTTCGGCACGACGCTCGCAGAAACGTTCACGCTCGACAATTTCCGCGCGGTTGTCGACGAACCGACACACGTCCGCGCGATCTGGAACACGATTCTGATCGGCACTGTCGGCGGCGCGCTCACCGTCGCGTGCTACACCGCGATCGGATTTGCGACGCATCGGCGGCCCGACGGCTGGTCCCGATTCGTCGACTACTTGGTGCTCGTGCCGCGCGCTATCCCGGGACTTCTCGCCGGGCTTGCGTTCCTTTGGGTGTTCCTCTTCGTGCCGTTTCTCGCGCCGCTGCGCTCGACGATCTTCAGCGTGTGGATCGCCTACACGGTCGTTTGGCTCGCCTACGGGATGCGGCTCATTTCGTCATCGTTAATGCAGGTGAGCACCGAACTCGAAGAGGCGGGACGCTGCGTGGGCGCAAGTCGCGCTCGCGTATCGCGCGAAATCACGTTGCCGTTGATCAAGCACGGGTTGATCGCCTCCTGGCTCCTCGTGTTCATGATCTTTGAGCGCGAATACTCGACCGCCGTATATCTGCTCGCGCCGGGTACCGAAGTCATTGGCGCTGAGCTCGTATCGCTTTGGCAAGGCGGCGCAATCGACCTCGTTGCGGCGCTGTCGCTGATCAACATCGTTCTCGTCGCCGTGGGAATCGCGATTGCGCTGCGCTTTGGCGTGAAGCTTCGCGACTGAACAACACACTAGGAACGGATCATGGCTATTCTCACCGTCGAAAACCTGCATCTATCGTATGGCGACAACGCGATCCTGAAAGGCGTAGGGCTCGAGCTCAACCGCGGTGAGGTCGTATCGCTGCTCGGTCCGTCGGGAAGCGGCAAAACAACGCTGCTACGCGCCGTCGCTGGACTCGAAGTGCCGCATCACGGCCACATCCGCATCGCCGATCGGGTGATGTTCGACGGTGAGTCGGGGCTCGACATTCCTGCTGAGGGCCGCAACCTCGGTCTCGTCTTCCAGTCGTACGCGCTGTGGCCGCACAAGACCGTGTTCGATAACGTCGCATACGGTTTGCGCTTGCGCAGAATGGCCAAGTCGGAAATCGACAAGCGCGTGAAGAAGGCGCTGGAAGAGTTGTCGCTCGGACATCTCGCGGGGCGGCTGCCGCATCAATTGTCGGGCGGACAGCAGCAGCGCGTTGCGATCGCGCGCGCGCTCGTTTACAACCCGCCGGTCATTCTGATGGACGAGCCGTTGTCGAACCTCGATGCGAAATTGCGCGAGGAGGCGCGTGCATGGCTGCGCGAGCTGATCGTCGAAATGCATCTATCGGCGCTCGTCGTCACCCACGACCAGGCCGAAGCGATGGCGATGTCGGACCGCATCCTATTGCTCAACGGCGGCGTCATCGAGCAGCAAGGGACGCCGCAGGAGATGTACAACGTGCCGAACACGCTCTTCACGGCGGATTTCATGGGCAGCAGCAACCGGATCTCCGGCACGGTCGCAGATCTACGCAACGGGTCGGCGCTGCTCGCTGGCGAAGGTTGGCACCTATGGGGACGTGCACGCTCCAGCGCGAAGAGCGGCGAAGATGGCACCGGCATGATTCGCCTCGAGCGCGTGCGCGTGGCCGACGGCCCGGGCGAAAACCGGATACAGCCTGATCTGACCACTTCGATGTTTCTCGGCGATCGCTGGGAACACGTGTTTCACCTCAACGGTCTCATGCTGCGCGCACATTCGTTCGGGCCGATTGCACGCGGCAAGCACTGGCTCGAGCTACCGGCGCACGACCTCTGGGTGTTCTAGAAGGCTCTAACCGCCGGATGCTTTATGACGCGTGGCGCTTTGCCCCGAAGCGCGATCGGAACCAGTCGTCGAGCATGATCTTCTCGTAGATCAGCGGATCGTTCGGCGAATACCGAAGCTCCGCTCGCCTGAACGATGCGAAGTAGTTGCGGTCACAGACGAGTTCACGGTTCGATTGCACGGCTCGGCCGCTGGACGTGCGGTCGAACGCGACCTCGATGCAGGGAAAGTCCGAATTGCCGCGCATCACTCGAAGTTCGGTCGGCAAATTGAGTCGTGGGCTGCCGGCCCGGTCGACATCGAGAATTCTGATACGCAAGTCGTCGCCCGGTGGCAGATAGCGCGCGCCGAGTGCTTGAAAGTGTTCGGAGAGCGCCACCGCGACGTCGCGCGGATCGCTGTTGCGGTCGGCGGCGTCGGTGAAGCGGTCCGGATCGCCGTACGTCACCGTCACGGCGGCCGATGCCGCCGCCGTGAGGCACGCGCCCATCGCAACAAGGAATAGGAAGCGGTATGCGGCTTTCATCACAATCCTAAGCTCGAACGCTGTAGCGAATTGTATCGCCGCAGCGGCGCTGAGCCTTAGGGTCATTGCGAGCGGTCGAGCTCGATGTCGGCCCGCGACACGGTATCTTCGATCGGCTCGAGTTGCACCAATACCGTGGCATTGGGCAGCTCCTCGCGAATCTGTGCTTCGATGCTTTCCACGACGTCGTGTTTCCGTTGAACCGTCCACGCGCCCGGCACGAGCACGTGCAGATCGATGAAACGGCGGCCGCCCGCTTGGCGAGTCCGTAACGCGTGGTAATCGATGCCCTCGCTGCGATATCGATCCAGAATAGTGGGAATAATGGACTGTTCGAATTCAGGCAGCGCCGTATCAATGAGACCGTGCGCCGAATGGCTAGCGGTGCGCCGCCCGCCAGAAGGATGGCGAACATGACTCTGCTGGCCCTCTTAATGATTTCGTCCTTACCAAGACATCGGCTCTACCATGCAACGTCGCTCACGACTTAGTGCACACGCTCGAGCGAACCGGCGGTTGTCCGGCGCGCGCGAGCGTTGTCTCTTCATTACTTTTGCGAAGCGACGGCGGGCGGCTGCGCAGAACTGATCGACTTTGCGACGACCAACGTATTGTTGGCTTCGTCGGCCGGCACGTTCGCGCCGGTGTGGAACGCCCATTCGCCTGAGTTGGACGATGTCGCCTGCATCTCGGCAAATCGTCGCGCCAACGATTCGTTCGGTTCCGGATCAGACGCCTTCGCCGAAAACGTCGGCGCACTTTCTTGATACATGGCGGAGGCGTTGGACGCCGCCGCCTGCATGTCGGCGAAGCGGTTTGCGAATGACTCGTTGCCCACCGGATCCTGCGGCTTGTTGCTGAGCCCCGGCGCTGGGTGGAACGTATACGCGCCCGCCGTGGTACTCGAAAGATTTTGAAATTGCTGCAACTGATTGGCGAACGTTTGCGCGCGGCTCGAATCCTGCGCCGTAGCCACCGTCGCGGTGCTTGTCAAGACTGAAAGTGCGATGACCTTCAGTTTTGTCTTCATGTTGCTCATGCTTAGCTCCTGTAGTGATGAATGAATGACGCGGTTACGGTATTTCGCGGTGCCGAATTCCCATGTGTCCGCGTCCGAGAGCATTACAACGCACAGCGATTACGCTTGCATTGCACTGACCCAAAACGGTGTTACGGCTGATACCGATAGGCGATCGTCGCAAAGCGATGGGCGATCATGAAAGGACACAAACGGCTCACATGGCACGCGCTGCCTGCGTCGCGCAGCCGGGGCTTGCGGTCGCGGGATCAGGCAGCGAAGCGTCGATGAGCGGCGCGAGGTCGTAAGCCAAAGACACATAACACCCGATCTTTGACATCTCGCCGGCGTCGGGGAACCGATCTAGGAGGCCGGTCGCCGCGAGCGTCAATGCGACAGTCGCCAGCAACATCGCGTTCGCGCTCCGACGCACGCTCGAGGGCATTGCATGGCGCGGCCGGTGCGCGTTCGACGTGACGCTCACTGGAAGCTAAACCCAGGTCGGCTCACGTGACGCGAGTGAACGGGTTCGATTTCAAGCCGGCCATCAGCCCGCGCAACGAGTTCCACAGTCCCGGGGTCTTCGCCCGGAGCACCGTATCGACATCGGCGGCTCGCACCTCCCACGCGTTGCTGCGTACCTGGTCCTGGACCTCATCTTCGTTCCAAAGCATCAGGCCGACGAAATAGCGCGCGTCATTGGGCGTCGTTTCGATGATGCGATCGATTGTCGGCGCGTCAAGCACCGCGAACAGTCCAGGCATCAGCGAAACGACCGTGTCCGCGTCGTCGGGCGCCTTGCGCGTGACCGCAAACAGCCCTGGCAGCAGCACGGGCCCACCGAGGTACACCGTGTCGGTTACCTTACGGGCCGCGGCGTCGTCTGGAAGCAGCGAATCTAGCTTCTTGTACATCGGTCCGTTGATGACGGCGTGCCAACGTCGGGGAACGTCCCAGGCAGGTGCATAAAGCTCTTTCGTATTGGTCGCGCGGTAGCGCCACGCGAACAAGAACGCCCTCACGAAGACGGGAATGACGACGATCAGCATCACGCAGAACGCGTCGACCAACAGGTTCCGCTGGGCGAGCGCGATCGGCCATTTCGTGTCGAGCACCGGTGCAGCCACGAGCATCGCGGCAAGGTATCTGCAACGGCTCTCATTGGGTCACTTCGCCGGCAATCGCGCAGCCGCTGCGCGGTCGTCCACGCTGTTCAGACTGGCGAGGTACTCGGCAAGAGACTCGATCGCATGGTCCGTCATGCCGCGCGTGGACGCTTCCATGACTCCGCCATCGCTGTGCCGCCGTCCCGATCGGAATCCCGCAAGCGCCTTGACGATGTAGTGATACTGCTGTCCGGCTATGCGCGGAAATTCGTCGTGGCCCGTGAAGTCGGCCTCGTGACACGTTGCACACTGTGAATGGGCGGCGATTGCTTTGCCATTTGCGATCTTGGCTTGATCGACGACGTAGCTGGTGGACATCTGTGGCTGGCCGCTGAAGTACGCTGCCAGCCCGCGGATGTCGTCCGACGACAACGTTTCTGCGATCGGCGACATCGTGGCGGAGTTTCGCTGGCGTGTTTTGAACTCTTGCAGTTGCAGGTCAAGATAGCGTGCCGTCTGACCCGCGAGGCTCGGCGTGGCGTCGGTCGTCGATTGTCCCTCCGCACCGTGGCATGCGATGCAAGCCTCGGCTTTTCGCTCGATGGCCGCGTCGGCGGCTTTTGTGGCGACGGGCGCGAGCATAAACGCAAGCGCGAACAGCATGCCACCCCACGAACATGCCCGCGAGTGGTCGATGTGTCGAACGTCGCGCATCGCTGTGCGGTTCATAGAGGAATTCCATCGCCCGCGTGTTCAAGCGCTGTTTCACGTTGCGCATGCCGCGCAATCGCGTTCGCGATCCGCTCGCGAGGTGCGAACGAGTGGCTGAGCGGAATCCTGGGCTTGTTCGTCTCGTGGAACTCGTGCGTAACATCCAGCGTTTCACGGACGCCGATATCCTCGCCGTGTCGTGCCATGAAGTGCCTGCCGGCTAAGAAGCCTTCGTCATGCAAGAGTTGGAGCCATTGCCGCGCACGATCGATGCCGTCGCCTTGGTCGAATAGCTCCGCGCGCGGCGGTCCAATGCGATGCAGCCGTATGTCGGCGACGCTCGCCGGCGAGTGCCCGGCTTCCGCGAGACCGCGCATCGCGCTGATTGCCTGCATCTCGGCGACAAGGCTCGAGTTGAAGCTGATTTCGCTCACCCGGCGGCGTACCGCGTGCGCTCCCAAGGGCACCTCGTCGATTCTGTCGCGCATCAGTTGCACGATGAGCAAATCTTTCGCGAGGCCGCTGCGCACCATCGGCCACAGCGTCGGGTTACCGCCGTACGCGCCGTCCCAGTACCACTCGCCGTCCAGCGCCACGGCCGGAAACAGCTCCGGAACGCAGGCCGAGGCGAGCAGGGCTTCGATCGACATCGCGTCATTGGAGATCACGCGCGGGAGCCCCGTCTTTACATTCGTGACGGTCACGAAGAGCGCGGGTGCGGCTTTGCTGCGAATCGCATCGATGTCGACATGACCGGCGATCGCGTTGCGCAAGATATCTGCTGCCAACTGACCAGGCCCCTGCGACTGCAACGCGCCCAACGCCAGCAGCCACTCGTTCGTCGAGTTGCGCAACCGGCGTTCCAACGTGCCGAAGGCGCCACCCGCGAGAGCGCTCATCGCGTCGTCGGCAATCGAGAGCCAGAACGAGCGCAATGCCCTTCTCGCTCGCGCGGGTGATCCCTTGGCGAGCGCGCCTGCGACGATCGCTGCGTTGATCGCACCGGCGCTCGTGCCGCTCAACTGCGCGACCACAACGCTGCGACTCGCGAGCAATGCGTCGAGCACGCCCCACGTGTACGCGCCCCATGATCCGCCGCCCTGCAGCGCGACGCCGATCGGCTTGCGAACGATCACAGGTCGAAAGCTGGTTCTATGGTTGGTCGAATGCATGCTGCGTATTAAACGGTCGGCCGGTGTCGATTTCGTTTCGGCATCCGCGGATGCGGTTACGTATGAAATGCGGCCGCAACACGTGCGTGACTCGCGCTCGCCAACGTTGAGCCCACAGCTTCCCGGAAGTATCTGATGCAACTCGCAATCAATGGCCAGACGTACACGTTCGACGCGCAGACCGATATGCCGCTGTTATGGGTGCTGCGCAATGTGCTGCGGATGACGGGAACGAAATTCGGCTGCCGCATGGCGCTTTGCGGCGCGCGCAAGCCCGGTCAGCTATCGGCCGTCGAGGCGGTCGGCGGCTGGCGGCTCGACGCGAACGTCAAAGCCCAAATCGATCGCATGTTGTGCGAGCGTATCGCCGATCCTATCGGGCCCGAATTCTTGGCGCCGCCGGCGCGGTTGGCGATCGATGTGGAACGCGCGACGGCGTGATCGCGCACACGGATTGGCGTGCACTCCATCGATGCCGCAGTCGCCGGCGCGGCGGCACTTGCCGTCGCGATGCTTGCCGTGACGACGGCTATTCATCATGAGGCGCTGCGTCTTCTGGCGCGTGCAGCAAGCGGTCGTCGCCTCACGCAGCGGTGGGCGATCTGCCTTCTCGGGGGGCTTGTCGGCGTGCACCTCTCAGAGATCGCTCTCTACGCAGTTACGTTTGCCGTGGGTGCGAACCTATTCGGCCTCGGCGGCTTGCGCGGAACCAGCGGCAACGCGGCGCTCGACTTCTTCTATTTTGCGGCTGAGACGTATTCGACGCTCGGTTACGGAGACCTCGTGCCGGTCGGCGCATTGCGCGACGTTGCGGGCGTGGAGGCGTTGAATGGCTTGATGCTGTTGTCGTGGTCCGGCGCGTTCCTTTTCGGCGTGCTCGACCGCGACGCGTAGGCGCCGAAGGGGTCGTAGTAACGATTTCAGATGTAACACCAAGCAACGACGATTGACAGGCGGCTGCGACGTATCGCGCCGACAATTTATTTGATCGCGGAGCGATTTCGCCAAAATGCTCTCTCCGGACAGTCCTTCCCTCCTCCTAGGACTTGTTCGGTCCCTCGCCGGGCTGCCGAAAGCAGCCCGGTTTTTTTTCATTGCAGGCATGGTTACAGCTGCAACGCGTTGGGCGTGTAGTGAAACGCCGCCGCCACGATACGCGGCGACGATACCGTCAGACAGCAAAGCCGGCGAGAAGAAATAGGGAGGCCTCTGCGGCCGGGCGGCGCACCGGCCAGCTGCGCCGACGTGCCGACAATCAACCGTTGGACATTTTCGCGATCGCATCGATGAACATGAATGCACATCTGAAATTCGCACCTCGGTCGCTGCTGACTGTCGTATCGACAGCCGCGCTCGTTGGCGCGTGCAGCCAGGCACAGCCACCCAGTCCGCCTCCGCCACCGCAAGTGTCGGTGGTAACCGTGCACAAAACGAGCGTGCCGGTCACCTTCGAGCTTTCCGGACGAACGAGCGCCTTCTATGTCGCACAGGTGCGCGCGCGCGTTGACGGCATCGTGTTGAAGCGCGATTACAAGGAAGGCACCGACGTCAAGCAAGGCCAGCGGCTCTACAAGATCGATCCCGCGCCTTACATCGCATCGCTCAACAGCGCCAAAGCTACGCTGCAGAGTGCCCAGGCGAACGTTGTCGCAATGACGGCACAGGCAGAACGCTACAAGGCGCTGGTCGGGAATAACGCTGTCAGCAAGCAGGATTACGACAACGCCGTTTCGTCGGCAGGTCAGGCCCAGGCCGCCGTCGCATCGGGCAACGCCGCGGTCAACACCGCACAGATCAATCTCGGCTACACCGATGTGCTATCACCGATCAGCGGCCGCGTTAGCATCACGATGGTCACTGAGGGGGCGTACGTGCAAGCGAGCCAAGCGACGCTGATGGCCACGGTGCAACAAATCGACCCGATGTACGTCGACCTGACGCAATCGAGCGTCGAAGGCTTGCAGTTGAGGCGCGACGTCGCGACCGGCAAAGTGAAGCTCAACGGTCCCAACCAGGCGAAGGTCAGGCTGATCCTGGAAGACGGATGCGAATACGAGGAGACGGGATCGCTGCAAACGACCGACATCACCGTCGACCAAACCACAGGGATGGTCACGGTGCGCACAATGTTTCCGAATCCGAAGTCGGTGCTGCTGCCGGGAATGTTCGTGCGCGCGCGCATCGAAGAGGGCGTGAACGAGAACGCGATCCTTGTGCCGCAAGCCGGCGTCACGCACAACCCGCAAGGCCAGGCAACGGCGCTCGTCGCGGGTCCCGATAACAAGGTGCAACTGCGCACGCTGCAGCTCGGCGCCACGCACGGCGACCAGTGGGTCGTCGAAACCGGCCTCAACGAGGGCGACCGCGTCATCGTGGCCGGTTTGCAGAGAGCGCAGCCCGGAGCGACGGTCGTCGCGACCGAGGCACCGTCTGCGCAGCAGTCGGCGCCGACGCCCGCCGACGCCTCCGCCAGCCCGCAGAACACGCCCGCGCCAAGGGTCGTCGCGGACGCGAAGCCGACGCAACAGCGCGCAGCTTCGACGCAAACGAAATAGCATCGGGCCCGCCACCATGGCCAAGTTCTTCATCGACCGACCGATCTTTGCGATCGTCATCGCGATCCTGATCTCACTCGCCGGCGCGCTGTCGATCGCGATGCTGCCGATCGAGCAGTATCCGACGATCGCGCCGCCGGCGGTGCAGATCAGCGCGCAGTACTCGGGCGCCTCCGCCGAAACGGTCGAGAACACCGTCGTGCAGGTGGTCGAGCAGGAACTGAGTGGCCTCGATCACTTGCTGTACATGTCGTCGACCTCGGACGATTCGGGTGCCGCGACGATCACCGTCACGTTCCAGCCGGGGACGAATGCCGACATCGCGCAGGTCCAGGTCCAGAACAAGCTGCAGCTCGCGACACCGCAGCTTCCCGCCGCGGTCCAGCAGGCGGGCATCAAGGTCACGAAATCGACGAACGGCTTCCTGCTGATCGCCGGCATCTACTCGAGCGACAAGAGCATGTCGAAGTTCGACATCGCCAACTATCTCGTTTCGCATCTGCAGGACCCGGTGAGCCGCATCAATGGCGTGGGCGCGGTGAACGTGTTCGGCACGCAGTACGCGATGCGCATCTGGCTCGACGCCGACAAGCTCAACAGCTATCAATTGACGCCCGTCGATGTCAGCAACGCCATCCTGAGCCAGAACGTTCAGGTGGCCGGCGGTCAGCTCGGGGGAACGCCCGCGGTTTCGGGACAGCAGCTCACGGCCACGATCACCGAGGCGAGCCTTCTGCGCACGACCGAGCAGTTCGGCAACCTCTTCCTCAAGGTCAACGTGAACGGATCGCAAGTTCGCCTGCGCGACGTCGCGCGCATCGAGCGCGGCGCTGAGACGTACTTCATCGATTCGCGCTATTCCGGGCAGGCAGCGTCCGGCATCGGCGTCCAGCTCGAGCCCGGCGCGAATGCACTTGCAACCGCGAGCGCAGTCCGCGCGAAGATCGATGCGCTGCAGCCGTTCTTTCCGAAGGGCCTCGAAGTCGTCTATCCATACGACACGACGCCGTTCATCAAGATCTCGATCACCGAGGTCGTGAAGACATTGTTCGAGGGCATCGTGCTGGTGTTCCTCGTGATGTACCTGTTCCTGCAGAACTTGCGCGCGACGCTGATTCCGACGATCGCGGTGCCGGTCGTACTGCTGGGCGCGTTCGGCATCATGAACGCCGCGGGATTCACGATCAACGTTTTAACGATGTTCGGCCTCGTACTCGCGATCGGATTGCTCGTCGACGACGCCATCGTGGTCGTCGAGAACGTCGAGCGCGTGATGGCGGAACAGGGACTGTCGGCGCTCGAGGCGACGCGCAAGGCGATGGGCCAGATCACCGGCGCGCTGATGGGCGTCGCCGTGGTCCTGTCCGCCGTATTCATCCCAGTCGCGTTCTCCGGCGGCTCCGTCGGCGCAATCTACCGCCAGTTCTCGCTCACGATCGTGTCGGCGATGCTGCTGTCGGTGTTCGTCGCGCTGTCGCTCACGCCGGCGCTTTGCGCGCTGATCCTGAAGCCTGGCGACGCCAACCATGCGGAAAAGCGCGGCTTCTTCGGCGCGTTCAACCGCGGCTTCGAGCGCATGCGCGACCGATATCTGGGCGGCGCGAGTGGTGTGATCAACCGCTTCGGGCGCTGGCTCGTGATCTACGCGGCGGTGATCGGGGTGGTGGCGCTGCTGTTCATCCACATCCCGAGCTCGTTCCTGCCGGTGGAGGATCAGGGCGTCGCCTACGTCATGGTGCAGGCGCCGCCGGGCACGACGCAGGCCGTGACCGAGCAGTCGCTCGAGGACGTCGCGCAGTACCTTATGAAGCAGGAAGCCACCGCGGTGCAGATGACGTACGAGATCGCCGGCTTCAACTTCGCCGGGCGCGGCCAGAACCAGGGGATGGTGTTCGTGCGCTTCAAGGACTGGTCGCAGCGCAAAGCCTCCGATCTGTCCGTGCAGGCGGTGCTCGCGCGAACGGCCAAGCATTTCGCCTCGTACCAGCCGGCGCTGATCATTCCGATCAATCCGCCGTCGATCCCTGCGCTTGGAACCTCGTCGGGCTTCGATCTCGAGCTCGAGGATCAAGGCGGTGTCGGTCACGACAAGCTCGCGCAGGCGCGCGATCAGTTGATCGCCAGTGCGAGACAGGATCCGAATCTCGCGCTCGTGCGGGCGAATGGCCTCGTCGACAACGCGACGTACAGGATCGACATCGATCGCGAGAAGGCGAGCGCGCTCGGCGTCGCGTTGAGCGACGTTGACCAGACATTTTCGATCGCGTGGGGCTCGAAGTATGTCAACAACTTCCTCGACACCGATGGCCGCATCAAGCGCGTGTACTTGCAGGCCGACGCGCCGTTCCGGATGAACCCGGAGGACCTCAACAAGCTGTTCGTGCGCAACAGCGCCGGCGCGATGGTGCCATTCACGTCGTTCGCGACGGGTCACTGGACCTGGGGGTCGCCGAAGCTCGAGCGCTACAACGGCGTATCGTCGTTCGAGATCCAGGGACAGGCAGCGCCCGGCCAGAGCACCGGCCAGGCGATGGCGCAGATGGAGCGCCTGATGAAGAATCTGCCGCCGGGCGTCGGCTACGAATGGACCGGCACGTCGCTGCAGGAGATCCAGTCGGGGTCGCAGGCACCCTATCTATACGCGCTGTCGATCCTGATCGTGTTCCTGTGTCTGGCGGCGCTGTACGAGAGCTGGACGGTGCCGATCTCGGTGATCATGGTCGTGCCGCTCGGGATATTGGGTGCACTGCTGGCGGCGTTTGCGCTGCATCTCGAAAACGACGTGTTCTTCCACGTTGGGCTGCTCACGACGATCGGATTGTCCGCTAAGAACGCGATCCTGATCGTCGAGTTCGCGAGGGACCTGGAGGCGCAGGGCAAGTCGGCGATGGATGCCGCGATTGAGGCAGCGAAGCTGCGCCTGCGACCGATCCTGATGACCTCACTTGCCTTCGTATTGGGCGTGCTGCCGCTGGCGATCGCGACCGGCGCCGGCTCGGGGAGCGAGAATTCGGTCGGCCGCGGCGTCATCGGGGGCATGTTGACTGCCACGTTCCTCGCGCCCTTCCTCGTGCCGATGTTCTTCCTTGTCATCACCGAGAAGGTGTTCAAGTCGAAGCGCGGCAAAACGGCGAACGCGGTGCTCGAACTGGCGCAGTCGGCGGCCTCCACGCCATGAAGACGCGGCGTATTTTCGCTGCGGCAACAGCGGCTCTGTTTCTGGCGAGTTGTTCGCTCCAACCGGCGTATGAGCGGCCGGCGCCGCCGGCCGCCACCGCGTACCCGACCGGTGCTGCCTACAAGCCGGATGCCGGTAGCGGAACGCCGCCGGCGGTGGACATCGGATGGCGCGACTTCCTCAAGGATCCGCGGCTTCAGCGCCTGATCGAGATCGCGCTCGCGAACAATCGCGATCTGCGCGTTCAGGTCCTCAACATCGCGCAGGCGCAGGCGCAATATCGGATTCAGCGCTCCAATTTATTCCCGCAGCTCAGCGCCGGTGCGACCGAGTCGGCGCAACGCGCGCCGGCGGCGAGCGCAGGACGCAACGTTACGACGCACGACTATTCGGTCGGTCTATCGCTGTCTTCGTGGGAGCTCGACTTCTTCGGCCGCCTGCAAAGCATGAACGACCAAGCGCTGCAGCAATACTTCGCGACGGCGCAGGCGCGCAAGGCGTTCCAAATTGCGCTCGTTGCGCAGGTGGCGGACCAGTATCTTGCGATTCTCGCGGACGATGAACTGCTCGCGGTCACGCAGCATACGCTCGACACCGCGGAGGCATCGTTGAAGCTGACGCTGCTGCAATTCGAGAGCGGAACACAGAACGAGCAATCGGTGCAGCAGGCGAAGACCATCGTCGAGCAGGCGAAAGCGAATTATGCCGCGCAGGTTCGTGCACGCGCGCAAGACGAAAACATGCTCGTGCTCCTGATCGGCCAGCCGCTGCCGTCCGATCTGCCACCGGCGACGCCGCTCAATTCGCAATCGCTTCTTGCCGATATCCCCGCGGACTTGCCTTCGGACCTGCTGACACGACGTCCGGACATCATGCAGGCCGAAGCGAACTTGCGCGCGGCCAACGCAAACATCGGTGCCGCGCGGGCTGCATTCTTTCCTTCGATTACGCTGACCGGAAGCGCAGGACTGGAAAGCGCAGCGCTCGGGGCGCTCTTCCACGGTGCATCCTTCGCGTGGAGCTTCATTCCATCGATCGCAGTGCCGATATTCGAGGGCGGCAGGCTCCGCGCGAGCCTCGATGTCGCCACCGTGCAAAAGGACGTCAACGTCGCGCAATACGACAGGGCGATTCAAACGGCGTTCCAGGAAGTCGCGAACGATCTGGCCGCGCGCGGCACGTACGACGACCAGGTCACGTCGCTCGAGCGCCTCGTTGCGGCGTCCCAGCGATATCTGGATCTCGCGCAACAGCGGTTTCAAAGCGGCGTCGACAGTTACTTGAATGTTTTGACCGCCCAAACGAACCTGTACAGCGCGGAGCAGATGCTGGTGTCGGTTCGCATGGCGCGTTTGACGACGCTCGTCAATCTGTACAAGGACCTGGGCGGCGGCTGGATCGAGCGAAGCGGCGATGCGCCGCCTCCCGCCGAGGATGTCGGTTCGCTGGCGCCGCACAACAACGCACCATGGGACCTCATGGACGCGATCCACCGGCAATGAACGATCCCCAGGTATCGCTCGAGCGGCACAATCGGATCGACGCCCTACTGCTAAGCTTCATCGCGTCGTATGTCGACACCGCGCTGCTCGGTTTTGCGTGGTGGTCGCGGCGCGTTTCACTCGCTCGTACGGCCCGAGCGCTGTTGGACGGTTACAGCTGTAATATGAACGCATCGTTTCCGTGACGGCCACCGATATACACTTATCCACACCGTGCTTGCCATGAACACTGCGATCGCCCCGCACGTTCTCGCCATCGACGACGACCCCGCGATGCGAGAGCTCATCGCTGACTATCTCGGCGAGAACGATTTGCGTGTCACCACCGTCGCCACGGGCGAAGAAATGACGCGCGTCCTGTCCGAGCAGGCCATCGACGTCATCGTGCTGGACCTGCGCCTCACGGGCGAGGACGGCATGGAACTCGCACGTAAGGTGCGTGCCGAATCGACGATCCCGATCATCATGGTGACGGGAAGGAAGGAGGAGGCCGATCGCGTCATGGGACTCGAGCTCGGCGCCGACGACTACATCACGAAGCCGTTCAGTCCGCGTGAGCTCCTTGCTCGCGTTCGCGCGGTGTTGCGTCGCTATAAGCTCGTGCAGGATCTTCTGCCGGCGCGCGACGAGAAGCGACGCGCGTACCGCTTTGGCGGCTGGGAATTGAATCTGCGCACGCGGCGTCTAACGTCGCCGAAGGGCGAACGTATCGAGCTCACGAACGGCGAGTTCAGCTTGCTGCAGGCGTTTTGCGCGGCGCCGGGGCGGATTCTTTCGCGCGATCAGCTGCTCGAGCTCTCCAGGCTCAACCGCGCCGAAGTCTACGACCGTTCGATCGACGTCCAGATTCTCAGGCTCCGCCGCAAGATCGAGCCCGATGCGTCAAATCCCGACTACATCAAGACCGAGCGCGGTGCCGGTTACCTGTTCGACGTGCCCGTCGAAGTCTTGCGCTGATCATTCGCGCCCACCGTTGCGCTTGTAACGGCATGCCCTCGCGGCGAAACCCAATCGAAGCGGCGATGCGATTCAATGATCGTATCTGGGTTCCGCGCAGGAACTGGGTGATGTCGAGCATTGTGATTATCGACGACGACGCGCTGATGCGGTCGCTGCTGGCTGAGTGGCTGACGGCGGAGGGATATCGCGTGAAGGTGGCGAGCAACGAAAGTTCCCAGTCGACGCCGGCTGTCGATCTGCTTATCGTCGACGTGTATATGCCGCGCCACGTTGGCGTCGAGCGACTGCGCAGGATACAACGCGCATACCCCGGCGTGCCCATCGTCGCCATTTCCGGACAGTTCCGTGCAGGTGTCGAATGCGAAGGACTGGCCGCGCGGTCGCTCGGCGTACATGGCGTCATCGCGAAGCCGTTCGGCCGGCGAGCGTTCCTGGAAGCAGTTCGCTCCGTGATTGGCCCACGGCGTGTCGCGGCCGGCTGACGAATGGATTCGATCGAGCAGAGTCGTTCCATCAAGGACTCCATGCAACCCGCGCGGTTGCGGCGCTGGGTCGTCTTGCTCGGCGTGCTGTTCATTGTCGCCAACTGCGCGACCGATGCGTACGATCAGTGGCGCGCTTATCATTTTGCCATCGCGGATACGAGTCGAGAGCTCGTCAACACGGCGCGCATACTTGCCGGCCAAACCGAGGGAACGCTGAAGACCGTCGACGTTTTGCTGCGCGACGTTGCCGATAGCTACGCGCGCATCGATCCGACCGCGCGCATTCACGATATCGACGCGGCGCTTGCCGGTCGTGTCGAAGGCTTGCCGCAGGTGCTCACGCTGAGCATCACCGACTCGGAGGGCGTTGTCCGGTATCGCTCGGGCCCTTTCAACCCGGAGATGCCTCCGAGCCTTGCCGATCGTTCGTATTTCGTTGCGCAGCGCGACAATCCCGCGCTGGGCCTGTTCGTCAGCGAGCCGGTCGTAACGAAAGTCGAGGGGCGAGCCGCAATCGCCCTATCGCGACGGGTCAGGAACGACTCCGGACAATTCACCGGGATCGTGAGCGCCACGATCGATCTCGACAAGTTCCAGCAGTTCTATCACCAGATCAATCTCGGCCCGCACAGCGCGATCCTTCTGCTGCACGACAACGGAACGCTCGTCGTGCGCGAGCCGCCGGCGTTGGACAAGGTTGGCAACGTTTATGGGGCGCTGGTCGCGCAGCTCTCGAGCGAATCGGCAACGCGCATGGTGTCGCCGATCGACGGGGCTCCGCGGTTCATCGCCGGCGCGCACGTCGATGGCTTTCCACTGATTGCCGCAGTTGCCCGAGAGGAAGCCGCCGTCCTCGATCGGTGGCGCGACGAGGCTGCGCGTGTCGCGATTCAAGACTTGGTTGTCGGCACCGTTATCGCGCTGGCCATTATCGCCTTGGTTCACCAGCTGCGCCGCGTCGAGTTCGGCGAGCGCGCGCTGCGCGAAAGCGAAGAGCGCTATGCGCTCGCGATGGAAGGCGCGAACGAAGGCCACTTCGACTGGAACCTGCAAGGTGGGCCGTCGTTCATTTCGCCGAAGCTGCGGCAGCTGCTCGGACTGCGGGCAGACTTGGCGTTGACGAGCCGAGAGGAGGCGTTGGCCGCCGCGGATGTGCACGCCGATGACCGGCGCAGACTGGAGGCGGCCTACTGTGAACACATCGAAGGACGCACCGATCGCGTCGAAATCGAATATCGGGTTCGTCAGGCCGACGGTGAATGGCACTGGCTGCAGGTGCGTGGGCGGTGCATACGCGATTCCGCGGGCACGCCGTACCGATTCGTCGGATCCGCTATCGATATCACCGAACGCAAGAGGGCCGAAGCCGACAAGGATCGCCTCGAGATGCAATTGCGGAAGTCGCAGAAGATGGAGGCGATGGGCACGCTGGCCGGCGGCATCGCGCACGACTTCAACAACATCCTCGGCGCGATCCTCGGCTTCGGCGAGCTTGCGCAAAAGACCGCCGCCGAGAACAGCGTCATGCGCCGCTATATCGACAACGTGATGCATGCGGCCAGTAGGGCCAAGGCACTAGTCGAACGAATCCTCGCATTCAGCCGCAGCGGGCTCGGCGAAGGCACACTGGTCAACATTCAGGCCGTGATCGCGGAAACGCTCGACTTGTTTGCCGCATCGTTGCCGGGACGCATACAGCTTGCGCGGAAGCTCGATGCAGGCGACGCCGCGGTGATCGCCGATCCGACGCAACTTCATCAGGTCGTCATGAACCTGTGCACGAACGCCGTTCAGGCGATGCCGGCCGGCGGCATGCTGGAACTTCGTCTCGAACGCGCAGAGCTGCGCGAGCGCCGCTCAGTTTTTCATGGCGAACTGACACCCGGTCCGTATGTTTGCCTCACTGTACGCGACACGGGTAGTGGCATCGAGCCTCAAGTGCTGGATCGCATGTTCGACCCCTTCTTCACGACCAAAGGCGTCGGAGTCGGTACGGGTCTCGGTCTGTCGCTCGTGCACGGTATCGTCGCAGACCTCGGCGGTGCGATCGACGTGGCGACCGTAGTCGACGAAGGTACGACGTTCACGATCTGGTTGCCGGTCAAAGGGTCGGCGCCTCCCCCCACGGCGGAGATCGCGAAAGAGCTTCCGCGCGGCAATGGCGAAGTCGTCATGGTTGTCGACGACGAGGCGCCGCTTGTCGCGCTGGCGGAGGAGCTGCTCGCGCAACTTGGTTACGAGCCCGTCGGTTTCCAGTCGAGCATGGCCGCGTTGAAGGCATTTGCCGACGATCCGCGCCGATTCGATGTCGTCCTAACCGACGAGATGATGCCTGATCTCACGGGCACGAGCCTCGCGGTGGACATTCGGCTAATGCGTGACGATATCCCGATTGTCGTCATGAGCGGATACGTCGATAACGGTGTTGCGGCGCTCGCGCGCACCGCAGGTGTCAATGAGGTCTTGCGCAAGCCGCTTAAGAGTCGCGACATCGCCGAAGCGCTTGCGCGTGTGCTGACCGCTTCACGGATGGCAGCTCAAGCGAGCCGCTGAGGTGTCGAAAGTCATTCATCGTGGCGCCGGCGCATTCGGTGCAGCGCAATTCGCGCGCTGACTACTTCATTGGTAATGCGCCGCGCCGTTTGAAACAGCTTCGGGATTGCACGCCCGGAAAATCGGACCATTGGCATCGACGCGAATATTCCGCCGCGTCATCACCATGGACCAGCGACATGAAAGCATTGTCACGAAAGCTTGCGTTCGCCTTCTGCAGCTTGTCCGTGTTCGCCTTCGCGGCGTGCGCGCGAGTCACCGCGGCCGACGCAGCCGAAGCGAACGCATCGGCAGCGCAGGCCTTCCGAGCAAATCCTCCAGCTCGTCGCGCCGATCGCGTTGTATCCGGACGCGGCGGTGGCGCAAATTCTCACCGCGGCAACGTACCCCGTACAACTCGTCGAAGCGGGCCGCTGGCTGCAACAAGAAGGCACAGCCGCTCGTTCATCGCGCTGCGTGCGAACCACACCTGAACCTCTAAACGCTGCACAGATCGACGAACTTCGCAGATCGTTCGGCGCGCACTGGTGACCCGAGTTCGATGCGCCTCACGCACGCGTTCCGCGAGCACGGAAGGAAGTCGTCATGCGGCCGAGTAAATCGTTAGATGCGACTAAGTGTAGTCGGCCGTCACTTGCGGTAGCGGAGCGCATCGACCACGAGCGCAAACGCCGGTGATGATTGGCGCCGGCTCGGGTAGTAGAGGTGGTAGCCCGAAGAATAGGGGCACCAATCCTCGAGTACTCGCGTGAGTTGGTCAGTGCGGAGGTAGCGCTCGACCGCGCCCTCCGGCACGAAGGCCACGCCTAATCCACGCAACGCAGCATTGATCATCTCAGTTGAACTGTTGAAGACCAGCTGGCCATCAACGTGCACATTGAGTTTGCGTTTGCCTTTCTCGAATTCCCATGCGTATGTGCCGCCGTGCGTCGGAAGGCGCAAGTTAATGCAATTGTGGGTGGTGAGGTCCTGCGGCCTCTTCGGCGGTGAGCGCGTAGCGAAATACGACGGCGCGGCGACGACGGCCATCCGCATGTCGGCCGCGATGCGCACGGCGATCATATCTTTAGCGACTTGCTCACCCCATCGCACGCCCGCATCGTAGCGCTGCTCAACGATGTCAATGAGGCCGTAATCGATGATGATCTCGACGCTGACATCAGGATAGTGCGGCAGAACCTTTGCCAACTTCGGCAACAGAACCGACTCCGTCGCAAACTCCGTCGCGGTGATGCGAATGCTGCCCGCAGGCTTATCGCGCAACTCGGTCAACCGGCTGAGTTCCGCCTCGATCTCCTCGAAGCGATGCCCCACGGTACGAAGCAGATGGTCGCCGGCGCGTGTGGTCGAGACGCTGCGCGTCGTGCGCGTCAACAGCCGAATACCGAGTCTCGCTTCAAGATTGCGGAGCGTATGGCTCAGCGCTGAACGCGAAACGCCGAGTTTTGCGGCCGCTTTAGTGAAACTGCGATCTCGTGCGACGGCCACGAATGCGAGAAGGTCACCAAGGTTTTCGCGCCGCATTGTTGAAGCCCATTCAACATAGCATACGAATTGTGCCCACTAATCATTCAACCGCCAAGCCGATAGATTATTCG
>DASXPO010000241.1:0-19797 GCA_036493535.1 Casimicrobiaceae bacterium | reverse complement strand
TCTCGACCATTCCGGGCCGGTCGCAGCGGCCGAGAAGAACGCGGCGCGCATTTTCAACGCCGATCATTGTTTCTTCGTCACCAACGGCACGTCGACGTCGAACAAGATGGTGTGGCACGCGAACGTCGCGCCGAACGACATTGTCGTCGTCGACCGCAACTGCCATGTGTCGATTCTGCACGCGATCACGATGACCGGCGCGATTCCGGTCTTTCTGCCGCCGACGCGCAATCATCTCGGCATCATCGGACCGATTCCGCTCGACGAATTCCGGCCCGAAAGCATTCGCAAGCGAATCGAGGCGAACCCGTTTGCGCGGAACGCCCCCAACAAGAAACCGCGGATCCTGACGTTGACGCAAAGCACCTACGACGGCATCGCCTACAACGTCGAGATGCTGAAGCAGACGCTCAACAACTCGATCGACACGCTGCATTTCGACGAGGCGTGGCTCCCGCACGCCGCGTTCCACGAGTTCTACAAGGACATGCACGCGATCGGGAAAGACCGGCCGCGCACGAAGGATGCGCTGATCTTTGCGACGCATTCGACGCACAAGCTCCTGGCGGGCTTGTCGCAGGCGTCGCAAATCCTCGTGCAGGAGTCCGAGACGCGCAAGCTCGACCGCCACATCTTCAACGAGGCGTATCTGATGCATACGTCGACGTCGCCGCAATACGCGATCATCGCGTCGTGCGATGTGTCGGCGGCGATGATGGAGCCGCCGGGCGGCACGGCGCTCGTCGAGGAATCGATCATGGAAGCGCTGGACTTCCGCCGCGCGATGCGCAAGGTCGACGAGGAGTGGGGCAAGGATTGGTGGTTCAAGGTCTGGGGGCCGGAGCGGCTCGCGCCCGAAGGTATCGGCAAGCGCGAGGATTGGCTGCTGCGTGCGAACGAAAAGTGGCACGGCTTCGGCAATCTCGCCCCGGGCTTCACGATCCTCGATCCGATCAAGGCGACGGTCATCACGCCGGGACTCGATGTATCCGGCAAGTTCGCGAAGACGGGAATCCCGGCGTCGATCGTCACGCGCTATCTGGCCGAGCACGGCGTCATCGTCGAGAAGACCGGTCTTTATTCGTTCTTCATCATGTTCACGATCGGCATCACGAAGGGCCGCTGGAACACGCTGGTGACCGCGCTGCAGCAGTTCAAGGACGATTACGACAAGAACGCCCCGCTGTGGCGGATTCTTCCCGAGTTTTGCAGCAAGCAGCCGCGCTATGAACGCGTGGGGCTGCGCGACTTGTGCCAGCAGATCCACGATACGTACAAGGCGAACGACGTTGCGCGAGTGACGACCGAGATGTACCTGTCCGACTTGCAGCCGGCGATGAAGCCGTCCGATGCGTTCGCGTGCATGGCGCATCGCGAAATCGATCGCGTCGAGATCGACAACCTCGAGGGACGCGTGACGGGCGTGCTCCTGACGCCCTATCCGCCGGGTATTCCGCTCTTGATTCCCGGCGAGCGTTTCAACCGGACGATTGTCGAATACCTGAAATTCGCGCGAAGCTTCAACGAAAAGTTTCCGGGCTTCGACACCGACATCCATGGGCTTATCGAAGAGACCGAAGACGGACGCCGGCGCTATTACATGGATTGCGTCCGCCAGCACTAGCGTTCCCGGTCACACAGCGACCCCGGAGAGCCAAAATTGACCTCGATGTCGATTTGCCGGCGCACCGATCGACTAATGATTGGATGCCACACGCCGTGCATGGGCCGAACATTGACCATGCGCGGGGCTCCAAGATTTAAGCGTCCGGTGTGTCCATCGACTTGACAGGAGAACCCTTATGCAGAAGATCGTCCCTTTTCTCTGGTATGCCAAGGAGGCGGAAGAGGCCGCGGCCTTTTACGCGTCGATATTCCCGAGCTCACGCGTGACGCGCGTCACCGCGCTGCCGAGCGAGTCGCCGAGCGGCCCACCCGGTTCGGTCAAGGTCGTCGAGTTCACGCTGTTCGGTCAATCGTTCACCGCCATGACGGCTGGACAGCTCGATCCGTTCAACCACGCCGTATCGTTCGTCGTGAACTGTGAGAATCAAGCCGAAGTCGATCGATACTGGAACGCATTGCTCCAGGGCGGCTCACCGGAAGCGTGCGGGTGGCTGAAAGACAAGTTCGGCGTGTCGTGGCAGATCGTCCCGACAATCATGTTCGAGATGATGGCTTCACCCGACCGAGCGAAAGCCAAGCGCGCCTCGGACGCGATGTTGAAAATGGTCAAGTTTGACGTGGCTCAATTGCAGGCGGCATTCGACGGCCGCTGAAGAGCGGATGCAAACCGGACGGTCGGGGTCGCGCCGTAGTGCTACGTCGCGCCGTAGCGCTATGGCGTTAACGCGAATTTTCCCGATTGGTAGTCACGCACCGCCTGGAAGATCTCGTCGTCCAAATTCATCACGAACGGGCCGTACTGCGCGATCGGCTCACCGAGCGGCTTGCCGGCGATCAGTAAAGCGCGTGTCGGCGTCGTCGATCCCGTGAGCACGACGCCGTCACTGCCCGGGTCGTTCTTGAGAATCGCCATTCGTTGCACGGGCACGTTCGTGTCGCCGATTCGCAATTCGCCGCGAAACACGTAGACGAACGCGTTGTGCGAGGCCGGCAGCGATTGGGCAAAGCTCGCTTGCGCGGGAATCTCGAGATCGAGGTACAGCGGTTCGGTCAGCTCGCGTTGCATGGCGCCATCGACGCCGTGACTGCGGCCCGCGATCACGCGCGCCTTCACGCCGTCCGCCGTCGCCAACTCCGGAATCTCCGCGCTTTGGATATCGCGATACCACGGTGCGCGCATCTTGTCCTTGGCCGCGAGATTGAGCCACAGTTGAAACCCTTCCATCCGGCCGTCTTCCTGCTCCGGCAACTCGGAATGGATGACGCCGCGTCCGGCGGTCATCCATTGCACACCGCCGTTCTGCAGCAATCCTTCATGACCGGCACTGTCGCGATGGCGCATGCGCCCCGCGATCATGTACGTGACTGTCTCGAAGCCGCGATGCGGATGATCGGGAAAGCCGCCGATGTAGTCCTGCGGATCATCGGTGCCGAATGCGTCGAGCATCAGGAAGGGATCGAGCCGACGCTGCAGCGACTGCGTCAGCACGCGCGTGAGCTTCACGCCGGCGCCATCCGACGTCGCTTGTCCGGCGATCAATCGCTCGACCGTGCGCGGTTGCGTAACGGTCTCGGCATCAGGTTTCAAGAGAGTGCTCGCCATTGCTTTCTCCATCGAAAAGGATTCATCGTTTCGTCTACGGCAGCATAGTCCAACTGCGAGGTCCTACGCTGCAACCGCTTCCTCGATCTGCTCATAAGCGGAAGCGATCGCCGTCTGCTCGGCATCGGCGCCCATCGACAGGCCCTCTGCATACACGAAGTGCAGTTCGGTGAGGCCCAGGAAGTTGAACACGGTTTTCAGATACGGCATTTGGGTATCCGTCGGGGTATTGCGGTATTTGCCGCCGCGCGTGAGCGCAACGTAGACCTTCTTGCCGTTCAGCAGACCTTCCGGTCCCTTCTCGGTATAACGGAAGGTCACGCCCGCCCGCGAGATCGCATCGATCCAGTTCTTCAACGGCGCGGGGACGCCGAAGTTGTACATCGGCACACCGAGCACCACGATATCCGCCGCTTGAGTCTCCGCGATCAGCGCGTCATCCAGCGCGACGCGTGCGGCTTGTTCGGCCGTGCGCTGGTCGGCGGGCGTGAATAGCGCGCCGAGCGCCACCTCGTCGAGGATCGGATGCGGCATGCTGTTGAGATCGCGAACCGTAAGCGTTGCCTCGGGGTCGGCGTCTTGCAAGCGCGCGACGATCCGGTTCGCGAGCCGTGTCGAATGCGACGACTCGCGACGGGCGCTGGAATTGATCTGCAGGATATTCATCTTTTGCTCCGTTGGGGTTTCCGTATGGGTGGAGCAAATATATTTGTTGCGCAATCGTGGCGGAAGCCGTCAAAGTGGATAACATTGTTCCACTCCTGCAACAATAGCCGGCCTCCCCGGTCGGCAGCTGAACCCTCGAACTCGCACACATGACGCTCGAGCCCAATGATCTCGTCCTCTTTGCGCGCGTCGTCGACGAGGGCAGCTTTTCGCGCGCCGCCGAACGACTGGGCATTCCCAAGTCGACCGTTTCGCGTCGAGTAGCGGCGCTCGAGACACAACTCGGAGAGCGCCTGCTGCTACGCACGACGCGAAAGCTCACCGTCACGGACTTCGGGCGTGCCGTTCTCGACCACGCTCATCATGTCGTCGAGGACGTGGCCGCGGCGGCGTCGCTCGCCCAGAACCGCCAACTCGAGCCGAGCGGCCGTCTGCGCGTGACGATGCCGGGCGACATGGCGAATCTGATCCTCGCGCCACTGCTCGCCGAATTCATCCTGAAGCACCCGGCGATCACACTGGAAGTCGACCTCTCCGCCCGCTTCGTCGATCTCATCGGCGAGAACTTCGACGTCGCCGTCCGCATGGGGCAATTGCGTGACGATGCCTCGCTTGCCGCGCGACGGATCGCAACGTTCAGTGCCAGCCTTTACGCAGCCCCCGGGTACATCGATCGCCGCGGCACGCCATCGGAACCCGAAGCGCTGATGGAGCACGACACACTTCGGATCCTCTCGCGAACCGGAGAGCCTTTGCCGTGGGTTCTCACCCGCGATGACGCGCGTTGGGAAGGCATTCCGCCGGGCCGCGCGACGGTCAATTCACCGGAGCTGCTCATGCGCATGGCGCTCGATGGCGCGGGCATCACGGTCATCAACGATCATTTTGCGTTGCCGTATCTGGAGCGCGGCGAGCTCGTCCAGGTGCTTCCCGAATGGCGTACACCGCCGGTTGCCGCGTGGGCGGTGTTTCCGGGCCGTCGCCTGATGCCGGCACGCACGCGCGCATTCCTCGACGCGCTCGCTGCCCGGTTCACGTCGGAAGACTGTCAGGCGATCGACGCCGAAGTACAGAAAAAGAAGGCCCGGCTGCGCGAAACCGCGTCAAGGGATCCAGCCCAGACCTCCGAAGTCGGGCCAGATCGCATATGAGGGAATTGTCGCTGCCTGCGCGTCGGCCGCGGTCATCGCCGCATCCTGCTTGAGGTAATTCTGCATGTCCGCGGTCGTCACGTTCGGGCCCTGAGGATTGGGCAAACCGTTGCGCGTGCGCAGCGCCAGGTACGCCTGGTATTCCTTCGGCGTGGCGACGTAGAGGCGTTTATTAGGCACGTCGGGATAGACAAAGTAGTGCCGTCCCGTTTGCTGCATCTGGCTGACCGCGCCTTGCGGGAGCGTCTGCAGATGCTGCTGCTGCGCCGGCGTGCTCGCGACGACGGTCTTGAAGCCCGCCTGCGCGAGCAGATCCTCGCTTACGGCGGGCGCCTGAGGCGTGGTTGCACAACTGGAGAGCGCCAGGACGGCGGCCATCAACAGGATTCTCGCAAGGCCGGACAGGAAATTCATGGTGACCCTTCGTCGCAACAGGAAAGTTTAACCGGTCTTCGGACACTCTAGGGGCGGCCGATGCGGACTTCTCCGTGGCGCGATCTTCCATCGCTTTCGATGCGGGTCCATAATGAATTCGCAATGGGCAATCATCGCTGTTTGCCCTTGCCCTGCCGCTCCTGCCGGCGGGTTTTGCTCAATTTAAAAAAACGGAGGCTCAACCGTGGCTTTACGGCAACCGACTCGTGCCAAAGAACGTGCTGACGAAATAGCCGACCTGATTTCGGCTGCGGGCGAAAAGATCATCGAGCTCTCCCTGGAATGGTTCGAGCTCAACGACGAGCGCGGCCTGTCGCACGCGCGCCGCATGCTGGACGCCAGAGAGGTGAAGTTGATGCTTTCTGCCCATTTGGAAGCGAGCGGCGCGGCGCGCATCGCGCTCAACCTGCTCAGAACCGATGTTCCGATGCCGCGACCGTTTTTTGAAGTCCAGGCGCCCATGCTTCCCTGGACGCTCAACTCGGCGAACGTCTTGACCGGTGGTCCGGAGCGGGAACGCATGAGTTGGCCGATGCCCGAGCGCAACGGAAAGGTCCTGGGCAAGGGCTAAGGGCTCCGGCCTCGCGGCGCGAGAGCGAAGTCCGGTCGCTCGGGCTCGCGCGCGGTTCCGTCGGGCAGCAGGCGCTGGCATTCGTTGAACACGCGCGCGGTGCACGTCGCACACGTCGCGACGTCGAGCCGCGCATAAATGGCGCGAATCGCTTCGTCCTTTGTCGCGAAGACATTTTCGGCGCCGATGGCGTCGAGTTGGCCGCCGCGCCGCAGCACGTCGCAAACTTGCGGCTTGAGTCGGCAAAGGTACAGCGTGATCCCCTGCTGGCGCAGCTCACGCGCTTCCTGCGCGAGCAGATCGGCGCCCGACGCATCGACGAAGTTGACCGCACTCCCCACCAGGAGCACATGACGAAGGCCCGGACGCTGTGCGCGCGCAGCTTCGAGCTCATCGCGGACATGTTCGACCGCACCGAAGAACAGCGATCCATCGATGCGCAGCACATCGAGCTGCGGGCACAGCGGTGCGTCGCGTGCAACCGCATTGAAGCGTCGTCCGGCCGACGGATCGGGAAGGACGCGCGTGATTTTCGGATGCGTCGTGCGGTTCAGGTAGACGAGCAGCGAAACGAGAACGCCGACGAGGATCGCCACCTCGAGCCGGATCGCGAGCGTCGCGATGAATGTGACGACGAGCGTCAAGCCCTCGCTGCGGCCGATTCGCAGCAGCTTGCGAATCATCTCCACATCGATCAATCCGACGGCGACGATGAATAACACTGCAGCCATCGCCGCGATCGGAATATACGCAGCGAGCGGACGCACGAAGATCAGGATTATCAGTAGCGCGAAAGCCGAGAACACGCTTGCCAGTGGCGTTCGCGCACCGGCCGCGTAATTCGCGCCGGTACGGTTGAACGATCCGGATGTCGGATAGCTCGAGGTGAACGCGCCGGCGATATTCGCGAGTCCTTGTCCGATGAACTCCTGGTTCCCGTCGATTCGTTGACCGGAGCGCAACGCGACGGCGCGCGCGCTCGAAATCGCTTCGGTGAGGCCGATCACGGTCAAAGCGAGTGCGAGCGGTGCGAGCTCGCGCCAGGTGTGCAGCGAAAAATCGGGCATCGAGAGCGACGGCAGCGCCGACGGCAATGGGCCGATCGTCGGCACGCGCGCAACGTCCATCGCGGAAAGCGCGTAGGCGAGAGCGCCGCCCGCGACCATTCCCGTCAACATATAAGGGATTCGGGGAAGCCATCGTTTGCCGGCGAGCGAAGCCCCGAGCGTCACGACGCCGACCGCGACCGTCCAGCGCTGCGTTTCCGGCAAATGCTCGATGAAGGTCGACAGCGCAATAAAAAAACTCGACGACTGCGGCACGTTGAGGCCAAAGAAATTGCGCAGCTGTGCTGCGATGATCAGAATGCCGGCACCCGCCGTGAAGCCGACCACCACCGTCGTGGAAATGTAGTTGACGAGGGCGCCGAGCCGCGCGAGCCCGAGCGCGAGCTTGATGAGCCCGATCATCAGGCAGAGCGTTAGAACGAGCTGCACGTAAGTGGGCGTGAACGGCACCGCCAGCGCGCTAACCGTCGCGAACACCATCAGCGACGTCGCGTTGGTCGGGCCGGAGACCAGGTGCCAGGAGGAGCCCCACAGCGCGCCGACGATCGCGGGAAGCATCGCGCCGTACAAGCCGTATTCGGGCGGCATTCCGGCCAGCGTCGCGAACGCCACACCTTGCGGCAACACGATGGCCGCGGAAACGATGCCGGCGAGCACGTCGGCCCGCAGCGTTTCGCGGGAGACGCGGTGGCGCCAGCGAAGAAACGGAAAGAGCTTGCCAGGATGCAGCTTCAACGAAGGATTGGAGCGCTCGAAAGCCGCAATGATGCGGTCTTCTCGATGGGCACCGCAAACGCGCCCGCAACAAAAGGCGCCGAAACTGGAACGAGAACGCTATGCCGCGGCGATTTCGCCGAGCTTCGCGCCGGCGCGCATCATCTGATTTGATGCTCGTTGGCGGGCCGCGGCAAGCGAGGCCAGCACGCAGGAGGCGATACGCACTTCCATCGAATCGGCGCGCGCGGGAACGACGATCGGCACTTTCGCGCCGAGAACGAGCCCTGCCGCGAGCCCGCGGGTCATCACCGTCAACGTCTTCAACACCATTTGCGCGGCTTCCATCCCCGGCGCAATGAGGACGTCGACCTGACCGGCAATGCCCGATTTGACACCGTTGTTCTGCGCACCTTCGATCGAAAGTGCGCTCTCGGGAGTGAACGGCCCGTCGACGATCGCGCCGTTGATGACGCCCTGCGTTGCCATTTCCTTCAGCGCTTGCGCGTCGGTCGTTGACGGGAACGCCGGCGAAACGCCGTCCAGCGCAGCCAGCAAGCCGACGCGGGGCGCTGCGACGCCGAGCGCGTTCGCGAGATAAACCGTGTTCTGAACGATGTCGCGCTTCGCCGCGAGCGGCGGATTCACGTTGAGCTGAGCATCCGCCAACAACAGTCCGCGGTCTACAAACGGAAGGTCGAGGAAATACGCATGCGTCAATCGCGTTTCCGTGCGCAATCCGGAGTCCGGCGAGGCGATGGGCGTCAACAGCTCCTCGATGCCGAGATTGCCCTTGATCAGCGCCTCGGTTTTGCCTTCCCGCGCGAGGTCGATCGCGCGTAGCGCAGCGGCGCGCGGGTCGTCTTCGGTGTCGACGATCGGCAGACGCGAGATGTTGAGGCCCGCCTTCCCTGCAAAGTCGCGGATTTTCGCCTCGGGTCCAACCAGCGTGGGCGCGAGATAGCCGGCGAATTCACCGGACAACGCGAGCTGCAGCGCATCCCGATCGCAGGCGTAGACCACTGCGGCGGCAAGAGGCTGCTCCTGGCGCACTTTGAGTACGAGCCTTTGAAAATGAGGATGATGGTTCATCATTCGTGCCAAGGGGCGGCGGCCTGAAGCGTTCTGAGCGTAGAAAGCCGGTGTTGGGTTGTCAACGATACGCCGACAGAAGGGCAAAAGGCCCGGTTAGGGGGTTCTAAGCGGCGCTTTGAAGGTTTGCTGTGTCCAAAACGCACTTTCGACACACGGTTTGGCGTCAGATCTGGCCTTTCCAGGGGACGAGCGCCCGCTCGACGCGGCGCATCAACAGGTCGAAGAGGTATGCGACAACGCCGATGACGACGATGCCCATGATGACGACATCGGTGCGAAGAAAGTTCGACGCATTCAATACCATCTGACCCAGTCCGGCCGTCGCTGCGACCATTTCGGCCGCGACGAGCGTCGTCCATCCGAAGCCAATCGCGATTCTCATGCCGGTGAGGATCTCGGGCAGCGCTGCGGGGATGACGACGTGCACGATCACCTGCCACTTCGAAGCGCCCATTGAATACGCGGCGTTGATCTGCTCGATCGTGACGCTGCGCACACCGGCGCGCGCCGCCATCGCGAGCGGCGCGAAGCAGGCGAGGTAGATCAGCACGATCTTCGCCGTCTCCTCGATGCCGAACCAGATGACAATCAGCGGCAAGTACGCGAGCGGCGGCAGCGGACGATAGAACTCGAGCGGCGGATCGAAGATGCCGCGCGCGACCCGCGATACGCCCATTCCGATGCCGACCGGAATCGCCGTCACGCACGCGAGCGCGAACGCGGCGAACACGCGATAGAGGCTCCACCAGAGATGCTCGGTCAGCGGCTTGCCGCCTTGAATATCGCCTTTCCACGCGTCCGCGAACGCCGTGATGATGCGCTCCGGCGCCGGCAGGAAGAGATCGCGTATCCAGCCGAAGTGCGTCGCGATCCACCACAGCACAAAGAGCGCGATCACAGTCACGACGCTGATCGCGGTGCTCGAGCCTTCGCCGGGAAGACGATAGCCCTTGACGGGCGGCGGCGCGTTGCGCGTCGCCGTTTCGGCGACCGCGTCGCGCGTTTCGGAAGCCGGCGCAGGGACGCTGCTCATCGAGATCCTATGCGGCCGCCGGCAGCGGTTCCTGGCCGCCGGGCGCCGAATGGATGAGCGCGAGAATATCTTCGCGGAGCTCGATGAACGCCGGATCGGACTTCACGGCGCGCGCATTGCCGCATTCGATGAAGCGGCGCCCGAAGTCGACCTCGTAGCGGTGCGCGATGCGCCCCGGTGAGGGCGTCATCACGATCAGCTCGGTGGCGAGAAACAGCGCTTCCTCGACGCTGTGCGTGATGAAGAAGAACATCTTTTTCGTTTTCCACCAGAGATGCAGGATCAACTCCTGGATCTGCTCGCGCGTGAGCGCGTCGAGCGCCCCGAGCGGCTCGTCCATCAGCATGACCTCGGGATCGCTCGCGAGCGCGCGGGCGAGACCTACACGTTGCTGCATACCGCCGGAAATCTGGTAGACCGGCGCTTTGGCAAACTTCTCGAGTCCGACCGTTCGAAGCTTGTCGAGCGCGATGGCGCGGCGCTCGGGCTTGCCGACGCCGCGCATCCGCAGGCCGAACTCGACGTTCTCGACGACGTTCAACCACGGCATCAGCGCGTGCTTCTGGAACACGACACCGCGCTCGGCCCCCGGGCCCGTCACCGGCTTGCCGTCGAGCACGATCTCGCCTTCCGAGGACTGCATGAAGCCGGCGATGCAGGAGAGCAACGTCGTCTTGCCGCAGCCCGACGCGCCCAGCGCGACGACGAAATCGCCAGGATCGAGTGACAGATCGATGTCGGCGAGCGCGTGCGTCGCCTGCCCGCCGCGGCCGGCGTAATGGACGGAGAGCTGACGGACTTCGAGCTTGCTCATCGAGGAAAAGCCATTCCTCGGATCGAGGCGGGCGGCGGGGCGCAGTCGATCCGCGGCGAACCGCAGCGATGCGTCGTCACTTCATTGACTTCATCGCGTCATTCACGTAAGCGTCGGTCACCGCCACCGAGTAGTCGGGCAGCGTCTTCTCGATCTGGTTCTGCGACTTCTGGAACTCGGCGGTCGCCTTCAGCGCCTTCGCGGCGATGCTGTTCTGGCCGCCGCCCAGCCACTTGCTGTTCTGCTGGGCGAGCGTCGGGAACTGGTAGAGCGCCATGCCTTCTGGCACGTCCTCGGGTTTCGCGCCCGACCACTTTGCGACCGCCTTCACCTCCGCCGAGCTCGCGGTCCACTTCGCCTTGTTCTTGCGGTAGCTCTCGTCGGACTTCGCGAGGATTTCCACGAACTTCACCATGAAGTCGTGGTGGTCCTTCGCCCAGTTCTTGTTGACGACGTAGCCGTCGAACGTCGCTTTGCCGGTCGATTCCGACACTTGCCCGGACGTCATGATGACCTTGCCGTTCTTCTTGACCTCCGCGAGTACCGGGTTCCAGATCCACGTCGCGTCGATGTCGCCGCGCTGCCACGCCGCGGCGATCTCGGGCGGGCGCATGTTCAGAATCTGCACGTCCTTGGGATGGATGCCCGCCTGGTCGAGCGCCACCATGAGGTGGAAATGCGTCGTCGAGTTGAACGGCACCGCCACCTTCTTGCCTTTGAGATCCTTGACGCTGTTGATGCCCGAGTCCGGCCGCGCCACGAGCGTCTCGGCGGCGCCGATATCGTCGAGGATCCAGAAGAGCTCGAGCGGCTCGCCGCGCGACACCGCCGCCGCGATGCCAGCCGAGCCGACCTCGCCTACCTGCACCGCGCCCGACGCCATCGCCTTGATCACCTCGCCGCCGCCGCCGAACTGCTTCCAGTTGATCTTGTAGCCGGTCGCCTTCTCGATCTCCTGCGAATTCTGCGCGATCCGGTACGGGTCGAGCATGTCCTGGTAGGCGATCGTCACTTCCTTCTGTTGCGCGAGCGCGGGCGCGACGACGGCGAGCGCGAGGGCGACGGCGGTAAGCGTCGACTTGATGATCGTCTTCATGTGGCCTCCCATTTGGAAATGCAATCGGTTCAAAGCGCCGCCAGCGTTTTTTCGAGCTTGTCGTGAATCTCGTCGATGTGCTTCTTTTCCGCGATCAGCGGCGGCGCAATGATAGCGGCATCGCCGGTGGTCTTGAGATGCAGGCCGTTTTCGAACAGCTTCTTCTGCAATACATGTCCGCGCCGTCCCGGCACGCCATCCGACGCGACATCGATTGCCGCGAACATGCCGTAGCCGCGGATGTCGACGACGTTCCGCGCGCTCTTCAGCGAAAACACGGCGTCCTGAAAATAAGGCGTCATCTCGCGGCCGCGCTCGAACAAGCCGTCGTTGCGATAGATGTCGAGCGCCGCGACGCCCGCTGCGCACGCGACCGGATGCGCCGAATACGTGTAGCCGTGAAAGAGCTCGATCGTGCCTTCGGGCGCCGCGTTCATGATCGTATCGTGGATGCGCTCCGAAATGGCGACCGCGCCCATCGGCACGGCGCCGTTGGTGAGCGCCTTCGCCATCGTGATCAAGTCCGGCGTGATGCCGAACGCCTGCGCAGCGAAATTGTGGCCGGTGCGGCCGACGCCGGTGATCACTTCGTCGAATACGAGGAGGATTCCGTTCGCATCGCAGATCTCGCGGATCCGCTTCAAATACCCCTTCGGGGGCACGAGACAGCCCGTCGATCCGGCGATCGGCTCGATGAAGCAGGCGGCAATGTTTTCCGCGCCATACAAGTTCACGAAACGCATCAGGTCTTCGGCGAGCTCGACGCCGTGCTCACCCTCGCCCCGCGTGAAATAGTTCTCCTTGATGTGCGTGTGGCGCATGTGGCCGATGCCGGGGAGCGTCGGACCGAATTTGCGGCGGTTGTTCACCATTCCGGACAGCGACACGCCGCCGAAATTGACGCCGTGGTACGCGCGCTCGCGCGAGACGAACATCGTGCGGCCGCCTTGTCCGCGCGCCTGGTGATAGGCGAGCGCGACCTTCATCGCGGTGTCGACCGCTTCCGAACCTGAATTCGTGAAAAAGATCCGATTCAGGTCACCCGGCGTCAGCTCCGCAACGCGCGAAGCGAGCTCGAACGCCCGCGGATGACCGCGCAAGAACGGGGCGATGAAATCGAGATCGGTCAGCTGCCGATGGACCGCTTCGGCGATTTCCTTGCGGCCGTGTCCCGCCGCACAGCAGAACATCCCCGAAGCGGCGTCGATCAGCTTTTCGCCGCGATCGTTCCAGTAGTACATGCCTTCGCCGCGCACGACGAGCATCGGCGCCGCTTTGAACTCGCGATTCGGCGTGAACGGCATCCAGTATTCATCGAGCGAGATCGATTTGACCTGCGGTTGGTCCTGAATTTTGTGTTCGGCGTGGCCCATGGTCGATCTCCAGAGAACGCGGCGGACGAAGCCGTCCGGCGCGCAAAAGGCAGTAGGAACGAAATGATAAGCTTCTTTACGCTCCCCGAGCGAGGAGGTCTTCACGTGCGCGTCGGCGTACCCAAGGAAATCAAGGTACTGGAAAACCGCGTCGGACTGACCCCGGAGTCGGTGCGCGAGCTCACGAGCCACGGTCACGAGGCGATCGTCGAGCACGATGCCGGCCAGGGGATCGGCATGGCGGACGATGATTACGTACGGGCCGGGGCGCGCATCGCGGCGACGGCACACGATGTATTCGCCGCCGCCGAGATGATCGTCAAGGTCAAGGAGCCGCAAGCGATCGAGCGCAGGATGTTGAAGGCTGGACAAGTGCTGTTCACCTATCTTCATCTCGCGCCCGATCCGGAGCAGGCCAAGGATTTGATCGACAGCAGCGCCGTTTGCATCGCGTACGAAACAGTGACCTCTGCAACCGGCGGCTTGCCGCTGCTGGCGCCGATGTCGGAGGTCGCGGGCCGGATGGCGGTCCAGGCCGGCGCCCACTATCTGGAGAAGGCGCACGGCGGCAAGGGCGTCTTGCTGGGTGGCGTCCCTGGTGTCGATCCGGCCAAAGTCGTCGTACTTGGCGGCGGTGTCGTCGGCACGCATGCGATCCACATTGCGCTCGGCATGGGCGCGGACGTCTGGGTGCTCGATCGCAGCGTCGATGTGCTGCGGCGCTTGTGGACGCAATTCGGGCGTCCGCTCAACACCGTGTTCTCGACCCGCGATGCAATCGATCGCCATGTGACCAACGCCGACCTCGTCATCGGCGGCGTGCTGATTCCCGGCGCGTCGGCGCCGAAGCTCGTGTCAGCCGCACAGATCAAGCAGATGAAGCCCGGCTCCGTCGTCGTCGATGTCGCAATCGATCAGGGTGGCTGCTTCGAGACCTCGCGAGCGACGACCCACGCCGACCCGACCTATATCGTCGACGGCGTCGTCCACTACTGCGTTGCGAACATGCCGGGCGGCGTTCCGCGGACGTCGACGTTCGCGCTCAACAATGCGACGCTGCCGTACGTGCTCGCGTTGGCCGGAAAGGGCTGGAAGAGGGCGCTGACCGACGACGCGCATCTGCGCGCGGGATTGAATGTCGCGTTCGGCAAGGTCACCTATCGCGCGGTCGCGGAAGCACTGCACCACAAATTCGTCACGGCCGAGACGGTGCTCGCATCGAGTTGAAGATCGATCTCGGGGCGGAGCGCTTGTCTTGCGGCGGGATGTCCTAGAATGACCGCCATGAAGGCCAACCGGGCAATGCGTTTCTCGATGGCGGTGCTGGCGTGGACGATCGGCGTCGACATCGTGCACGTGCCCTACAAGGGTGGAGGCCCCGCGATCGCCGGAATACTCGGCGGCCAGGTGCAGTTCGCGATCGTCTCGCTTCCGGCTGCATTGCAGCAGGTCAAAGCGGGGCAACTGAAAGCGATCGCGGTTGCGGACGACAAACGCAGCATCGCCGCCCCTGACATTCCGACGATCAAGGAGCAGGGCGTCGATTGCGTCGTGAACTCGTGGTATGGCGCGCCTGTTCCCGCGAAGACGCCACCCGCCATTGTGGCGAAGCTCAATGCAGCGATGGTCAAAGTGCTGCAAACGCCCGAAACGCGCGACAAGTTGCTCCTGCAAGGTGCCGAGGCCGCTTCGACCACGCCGGCAGAATTCGACAAGCTGATTCGCGATGAGCTGAAGCAGTGGGAATACGTGATCCGCGAAGCGAAGATAACGCCGGAGTGATGAAGCCCATCGTTGAACTCATTACTCGTGCCCGCGCGGCGCAACGGGTGATCGATGGCTGGTCGCAGGCGCGGGTCGACGAGCTCGTGACCGCTGCGGCGTGGGCGATCGTCGAACCCGGACGCAATCGGGCGCTTGCCGAATGCGCGGTGCGCGATACCGGCCTTGGCAACGTCGAAGACAAGATCGCCAAGAACCGCCGCAAGACGATGGGATTGTTGCGCGACTTGCGCGGCGCGAAATCGGTCGGCGTCATCGCGGAGGATCATGCGAATGGCCTGATCGAGATTGCACGGCCCGTCGGCGTCGTTGCCGCGATCACGCCGTCGACCAATCCGGCCGCAACGCCCGCAAACAACATCGTCAATGCGCTGAAGGGTCGGAACGCAATCATCCTGGCGCCGTCACCCAAAGGTGCGAGCACGCTGGGGTTGTTGCTGAGCTACATTCACGTCGAGCTCGATCGAATCGGCGCGCCGCGCGATCTCGTGCAGATGCTGGAGCCGCCGGTGTCGCGGGAGCAAACGTTCGAGCTGATGCGCAACGCCGACCTGGTCGTTGCCACGGGCTCGCAGACGAACGTGCGCGCCGCCTACTCGAGCGGCACGCCGGCGATCGGCGTGGGCGCCGGCAATGTCGCCGTGATCGTCGACGAAACCGCCGACGTGATCGATGCGGCAAAAAAGATCGCGAGCTCGAAGATTTTCGACAATGCGACGAGTTGCTCGTCCGAGAACAGCGTCATCGCGGTCGGCGCGGTTGCCGATCCACTGCTTGCGGCGCTGGTCCGCGAAGGCGGCGTGATGCTCGATGGCGAAGAGACGCGCCGGCTCGCCGATGAAATGTTCGGCGAGGGAAAGCTCGCGAACGCCGTCATCGCGAAGGATGCGCCGACCATTGCTGCGCTTGCGGGTTTTGTTCGCTCCGAAATGGACAACGTCCGCTTTTTGATGGTCGACGAAAGCGACGTGGGGTCGGAGCATCCGTTCTCGGGCGAAAAATTGTCGCCCGTTCTCGCGTTCTATCGCGTTTCGGACTTCGATGCCGCGACGGCGCTTGCCGCGCGTATCCTCGACTACCAAGGCAAGGGTCATTCCGTTGGATTGCATTCACGCGAGCCCGCGAGCGCGCTCGCACTGGGCCGCATTCTTCCCGTGTGCCGTGTCATCGTCAATCAAGCACACTGCTTTGCAACGGGCGGCAGCTACGACAACGCGCTGCCATTCTCGCTATCGATGGGTTGCGGCACCTGGGGCGGCAACAGCATCTCGGACAATCTCAATTACCGGCACTTCCTCAATATCGCGCGCGTCGTGTATCCGTTGGCGCCCGAACGAATCCGCGAGCCGACCGAGGACGATCTCTTCGGCGACTATCGGCGTCGCCACGGCGTCTGAGTCGGGTCGATGCGGACGTTTCGTGACGTCGTCGATGAGCAGGCGCGCCGCGCACCTTCCGCGCCGTTCCTGATCGCGCCCGAGCCGCAAGCGACGCTCACGTACGAAGCGCTTCGCCGCAGTGCCCGCTCGTTTGCCGCGCAATTGGATGCGCTCGGCGTGCCGCCGCGGTCCATTGTCGGGTTCATGCTGCCGAACGGTGGCGCCGCCGCTTGCATTTTTTTGAGCGCGATGTACGGCGGGCAGATCGTGATGCCGATCAACCTGGTCGCGCAGGACGCGCATCTCGATCACGTTCTACGGCACGCTGCGCCTGCGATCATCTTTGTGGCGCCGGACTTCGAAGCGCGTTTGCGCGCGGCCATCGAGCGCACGGGCGCGCAGTCGATCGTTCAGGTCGTGCCTGCCGATGGCGTCGAAGCGGGCGCGCATCGCGAATGCGATGAGCTCACGCCGATCGAGCCGTCGTCGCCGGCGATGCTCATGTACACATCCGGCACGACCGGCATGCCGAAAGGCGTTCTACTGTCTCATGCGAACATGATTTGCGCGGGTGAGGCGGTTGCCTCCGCGCAGTCATTGACCGGCGACGATCGAGTGCTGTCGTCGTTGCCGCTCTATCACATCAACGGCCAATGCATTGCGACGATTGCGCCGCTCGTGTCGGGCGGCAGCATCGTGATGCCGCATCGCTTCAGCGTGTCGCAATGGTGGGGATGGGTCGAACGGTATCGACCCACGTGGCTCAACGTCGTGCCGACGATCATCGCCTATCTGTTGCACGGTCCTGAGTTGACACCGGAGCAGCGCAACGCGTGTGGAGGCATACGCTTTGTGCGTTCGGCGTCGGCGCCGCTGCCCCCTCATCAGCATCGCGATTTCGAAGCGCGTTTCGGCTTGGCGGTGTTGGAAGCACTGGGCCTCACGGAATGCGCGTCGGTCGCATTCGCGAACCCGCTCGATTCAACGAAACGCAAGATCGGCAGCGTCGGAATTCCACTGGCCGTCGAGGCTCGCATCATGCTAGATGGAGCGGTACGCACGGACGGCACGCCCGGCGAAATCCAGGTACGGGGACCGAACGTCATGCTCGGATACTTCCGCGCACCTGCGGAGACAGCAAAAGCGATCGATGCATCGGGTTGGCTCGCCACAGGCGATCTTGGTTACCGCGATGCCGATGGTTTTTACTTCGTCACCGGTCGGCTGAAGGAGCTGATCATCAAGGGCGGCGAAAACATCGCGCCGCGTGAGATCGACGAGGCGTTGTTGCGCCATCCCGCTGTTTTGGAAGGCGCCGCGGTCGGCATTCCGGACGAGGAATACGGACAGGAGATTTTCGCCTGCGTCGTCCTGAAGCCGGATCACGTGCTGACCGAGAGCGAGCTCCGGTTGCATTGCGAGCGCGAGCTCGGCCGCTTCAAGACGCCGAAGCTTCTGCGCTTTGTCGCGGAATTGCCGAAAGGCCCGTCGGGGAAGGTGCAGCGGCTGAAGCTCGGCGAGCTCCTTTCATGACGCTTCGCCGCGAGCGTGAGTCCAAAATGCCATTGTTTGCGGAATTTGCTCTTTTCTGCGCCAGTACGTGAAACGGAGGCGCGAGTAATAATCTGTGGTGCGCCGTTTGATCGCCGGCACGGTCCACTAAATCGCTCCGTCCACGCGCTGCGCCATTGGTGCGAGTCGTCGAAGCCAGCACCTCACACCGCAACGTGCTCCGCCCTAATGGACGATCCTCACTGAGTCGGTTCCCCGAATAGCGAAACCATCTCGTGTCTTCCCTCTCAGCACTCCCAGCGTGTCACCCACTAGGAATCCCGTGTCCTGAACATTGAAGTGACAGACCAGATCAGGCAGTTTGTCATGGTTGGTGTCCTTTGCATTGCCACAATAGGCGAAGCTCTTTTCATCGCCAACTCGACCGAACGTGAGCGACGTCTCGTCCACCTCATTAGCAGCGTCGAAGTTGGGGGAGGATAGGATGGCAACTGTCAGCGTTCCATGAGCTTGCGTGTTTATGCTATTGGGGAAATCGCCCGGGTTGATGTCAACCGCAACGGACAGGGCCGCAGCTGTGCCATCCACGGTGATCTCAGTGATCGAGAACTGATCCAATGGGAAATCAAAGAAAGACGCCGAAAAGTTTCTCAGCACAATCGTATCGGTCGGGATACTCGCCAACGCTGTAGTACTAAGATCAACCAGATCATTAATTGGGGTCCCAATCGCATTGAGCGACCCGAAAGGAATGGTTGCGAGTGAAACCGATGCACCGCCGATTTCGATGGTCACGCCGTCTAATGCCCCCGGGATGATGTTGCCGCCAATGTCTCCGCCAAACAGGCGAATGGCGTTGATAACGAAGGTTCCCCCAAGGTGAAGCGTAACCTTCGGGACAATGGGTTGACCATCGTCAGCGTTCCGCGTCGTGAATAGGTGGGTCTCCAGGATGCTGGAGGAAAATTGCCCGTCGTTAAGAGTTCCACTTCCACCGAAGTAGTTCGCTATCTGGTTCCCATTGGCGGCGCACACGATGGAGCCGCTTACGGTTCGTCCGATATTGGCGATGGTGCCGGCGTAATTGTGAGACCAACAACCAAAGCCGGCCCGTGGCGTTTGCTCGACATCGTAGCTGGTGATCGATACCGCAGCAGCAGTCGCGACGTTGGATACGGCGACAAGACAGATTGAGAGTCCCTCGACAAATGACAACAGACGAGCGATTACCATCCGATTACACCGGATTCTTCTCATGATTCCATCCCTCCCAAGGATTTTGCAGAACGCAAAGGGTCGGCGGAGACGGCGCGTTGTTCGGTCACTGCTCATGCACAAGTCAACTTTATCGTTGAGCGTCCATTTGCATCACTATCCTACGTCCTGGCCGGGCAATTCCTCACGTCGGCAGTGCAGTTGCGAACCAATCCATCACGTGCTTCCGCAGCTCCGATCTTAGGCGAGCGGCGCACTCAGGTTGGTTCGCAATTTCGTTTCTTGCAATGCGACCTTTCGAACCGCGTGCTTGCCGAGGCACGCAGGCACAACCGGTCGCGGGTCGTGGGCCCCTCTATTTTTGCGTTTGTCGCTACTTTCCTGTGGCTCGGATAATGATCTTTTCGGCGGGATAGGCGTCGGTCGCGAGCCGGCTGTGTGGATTCACGACGGCGGATGTTCCAATGAGCCCTGTCTGCATTACCTCGAGCCGGCCGGGAGTACCCTCTGGCACGCCGAAGGTCGCTAAAAGCGGGCCAGTTCCCTGTGCGTGGATCGAAAAAATTTCCAAGGCCTGCCCCGGTGCCGGACAAAGGAGAAGTTGCGAGACGTCCGGCAACGCTGCGCCGGATGCTGTGTTTGTGAACGATACTTGGACTAACGCG
>DASXPO010000240.1:0-11888 GCA_036493535.1 Casimicrobiaceae bacterium | reverse complement strand
CATCTCTCACTCGGCAAGAGCCACATGACCGCGGCGCTCGAGGGCACCGACGAGATCGGCCTCGCCGTGATGGCGACGACGTTCGCGATCGTCGCAGTGTTCGTGCCGATCGCCTTCATGAACGGCATCATCGGCCGGTTTTTCTTCCAGTTCGGTCTGACCGTCGCGGTCGCCGTGCTCGTGAGCCTGTTCATCAGCTTCACACTCGATCCGATGCTATCGTCGGTCTGGCACGATCCGGCCGGCTCGCGCTTCAAATATGTCCCATGGCTCGGCCGCTTCATGGACCGCGTCGAGCGCGGCGTCGACTGGATTCATGTTTTCTACGCCAAGGTTTTGAAGTGGGCGCTCGGGCACCGCAAGAGCGTGCTCGCAATCGCGCTCGTCACCTTTGTCGGCAGCTTTTTCATCGTCCCGCTGGTAGGCGTCGAATTCTTCCCGCCGGCCGATCAAAGCTTCATCTCGCTTCGCGTCAACACGTCCGTGGGATCGAGCCTCGAGTACACGGACACCAAAATCCGCGAAGTCGAGGACGCGCTGAAGAAGTTTCCCGAGATCGATCTCGCGATGACCACCGTCGGCACCGAGGACGGCCGCAATTACGCGCGCGTCAACCTGAGGCTCGTCGAGCGCGGCAAGCGCGATCGCTCGCAGCTCGAGCTCGAGAAGCTGATCCGCGAAACGCTGAAGCCGATCCCCGGCATCGAGCTTGCGATCGGCTACGACCGCCCGATCTGGTTCAACATGCTGGGTCCTGACTCGGAAACGCTCTCGAAGTTGAGCCGCGAATTCGCGACGAAGGTCGCGAAGGTTCCGGGCATCGCCGATCTCGAGACGTCCGACAAGGCGGCGAACCCGGCGCTTTCGATTCATCTGAACAACGACGCCGCATCGGACCTCGGTGTCACGGTGCAGGAAGTCGGCGCGACGATTCGGCCGCTCCTTGCCGGCGATACCGTCAGCTATTGGCTCGCGCCCGATGGTCAGAATTACGAAGTCAACGTCCAGTTGCCAAAGGACAGTCGTCGCCTGGCTTCGGATCTTGGCAATCTCTATCTGACGACCAACAAGCGCGGACCGGACGGCCAGATGCGGATGGTGCCGCTTCGCCAGGTCGCCGAATTGGTCGAGACGACGAGCCCGCAGATCATCAAGCGGCAGGACCTGCAGCGGCGCATCGGAATTTATGCCAATGCGGAGGGGCGTCCCGCGGGCGACGTCGGCAACGACGTGCAAAAGATCGCGGCGGCGATGGACTTGCCGCCCGGCTACCGATTGCAGGCCGCGGGTCAGCAGCAAGACATGCAGGAATCTTTCCAGGCGGCAGTGGCCGCGCTCGGGCTCGCGATCATTTTCATCTATCTGATTCTCGCTTCGCAGTTCGCGAGCTTCACGCAGCCCATCGCGATCATGGCGTCGCTGCCGTTCTCGTTGATCGGCGTGTTCCTCGCCTTGTTGCTGACCGGCACGACGCTCAACATTTTCTCGATCATCGGCTTCATCATGCTGATGGGACTCGTCACCAAGAACGCGATTCTGCTCGTCGATTTCGCGAACCGCTCGCGTCGCGCCGGCGGCGGGCTCGAAGCATCGCTCCTTGACGCGGCACAAGTGCGGCTTCGTCCGATCCTGATGACGACCGCGGCGATGCTGGGCGGCATGCTGCCGCTGGCGCTGGGGCTCGGTGAAGGCGGCGAGAACCAGGCGCCGATGGGACGGGCGATCATCGGCGGCGTCATCACCTCGACGCTGCTGACCCTCGTCGTCGTGCCGGTCATCTACACGTACCTCGATCAGTGGAACGAGCGGCGCCAGGCGAAGCGCGCCGCACGCTTGCTCGCCTCGATGCCCGCGCCGAAACTCGCTGCGGACGATTGAGAAGCGGGCAACTTCGCTATCGCGTCGTCGTCCGACGCCTTTACTGGTTGATTGCATAATTAAACGGTCGTACAGTAACTGGTATGACACGACCGTCGCGCAACGTCGATCGCCTGTTGTTGCGGGCGGGCCGGGAGTTGTTTCCCGAAACGGGCGCGGCACGGCTGTCGATACGCAAGGTGGCGCTTCGCGCCGGCGTCAATCCCGGGATGTTTCACTATCATTTCGGCGCGAAGGATTTGTTCGTTCGGCAGGTCCTGCAGGAGCTCTACGACGAAATGTTCGCGAGTCTCGAGCTCGCGGCGAGCGCACGCTCGCCGCGCGATGCATTGGGTGCGGCCTTGAACGTGCTCGGCCGATTCGCGCGCGACAATGCAAGGCTGCTACGCCGATTGATCGCCGACGCGCTCTCCGGCGATCCTCTTGCGCGCGAATTTCTGCGTGCGAACATGCCCCGGCACATCGGCGTGCTCCTGAGCCTCGTTCGCAGCGGACAACGCGCCGGTATGCTCCGCGCGATGGCACCGCCGCATGCGCTCGCGTTTCTCGCGGGCAGCGTCGCGGCGCCGATTCTGATCGGCGGCGCCCTTGCCGATCACGATCTGGTTCCCGGCGTGGCGGCGGGTCTTCCGGCGCTGATCGGCACGGACGCCGCCATCGCCGAACGCGTCGACTGCGCGCTGGCGGGTCTCGCCAAGCGGCCCGCACGAGATGTGCGAGGTCGCAAATGATTTGCCGGACTTTCCTCGCTGTCGGCGCAAGCGTCGTCGTGACCGCATGCGGCCATTCGCCTCCGCCCGGTTATCCGGGGTATGTCGAAGCCGATTATGTGCGCGTTGCGTCGCCGCTTTCGGGCAGCCTCGCGCGGCTGTCCGTCACGCGCGGCGAGGAGGTGGCGGCGAACGCACCGTTGTTCGTTCTCGAAAGTGCCCAGGAAGCCGCTGCCCGGGGAGAAGCGGACTCACGAATGCGCCAGTCCCAAGCAACCCTCGCGGATCTCGAGAAAGCGCGGCGTCCGCCGGAAATCGACGCGGTGCGTGCGCAAATCGCGCAGGGCGAAGCGGCGCTCAAGCAATCGGACAGCGATCTGAGGCGCACGCAAAAACTCGTCGCCGACAAGTTCCTGCCCATGCAGCAGCTCGACTCCGCGACAGCGAAGCGCGACAGCGACCGCGCCCGGATCGCGGAATTGCGCGCGCAGCTTGCGCTCGCGAATATGCCCGCGCGTAGCGATGCGATCGCCGCGGCGCGCGCCGAGGCGAAGGCGGCAAGCGAGGCGCTTGCGCAAGCGCAATGGCGGCTCGATCAGAAGACACAGACTGCACCGATCGCGGGCGTCGTCTACGACACGCTCTATCGTCCTGGCGAATGGGTCGCCGCTGGGGCGCCGGTCGTGTCGTTGTTGCCGCCCGGCAACGTCAAGATCCGCTTCTACGTTCCCGAACCGGCGCTCGCGACCCTTCGTCGCGGACAGTCGGTGAGCGTCCGTTGCGACGGCTGCGGCGCACCGATCGCCGCGCGCGTGGCATTCATCGCCCCACAAGCCGAGTACACGCCGCCGGTGATCTACAGCCGGGAGAATCGGTCGAAGCTCGTATTTCTCGTCGAGGCGCGTCCCGATCAACCGAATCCTGCGCTGCATCCGGGTTTGCCCGTCGAGGTGTCCGTCGGCGCGCAACCGCCGGGCTGATGGCGAAAGCCGCGGAATCGATCGATGAACACGGCGTCCACCGCGGCAATCGACGTGCGGGGACTTACCAAGCGATTCGATGGCCGTGCCGTCGTGGATGACTTCGCGATTCGCGTCGAGCGCGGTCAGATCTTCGGTTTTCTCGGACCGAACGGCAGCGGCAAGACGACGACGATCCGGATGTTGTGCGGACTGCTGACGCCCGATGCCGGTCAGGGAACCTGCCTCGGCTACGACATCCTGACCGAAGCGGCGAAAATCAAACGCGAAGTTGGTTACATGACCCAGCGGTTCAGCTTGTACGAGGATCTGTCGATCGAGGAGAACTTGGACTTTGTCGCGCGCATGTATGCCGTTGATCGACGCAAGGACACGGTGAACGCATCGCTCGATCGCCTGGGTCTTGCATCGCGGCGTGCGCAATTGGCGGGCGCGTTGTCGGGCGGATGGAAGCAGCGGCTCGCGCTCGCCGCGTGCTTGTTGCATTCGCCCCAGTTGCTGCTGCTGGACGAGCCCACGGCGGGCGTCGATCCGAAAGCGCGGCGCGATTTCTGGGAGCACATTCACGATCTCGCTGCAGAGGGGATGACGGTCCTTGTCAGCACGCACTACATGGATGAGGCGGAGCGTTGTCATCAGCTCGCTTATCTATCCTTTGGAAAATTGCTCGTCACCGGCTCGGCGGCCGAAGTGATTGCGCATTCCGGCTTGTCGACCTGGATCGTGGCAGCCAAAGAGGAAGGCGACGAGCGCGCGCTCACGTTGCTCGCGCGCGAGCTTCGCGACAACAAGGCTGTCGAAACGATCGTACCATTCGGCACGACGCTGCATATTTCGGGACACGATCACGCGGCGCTCGAAAAAGCGCTTGCACCGGTGCAATCTCATCGAGGCTTGTCGTTGACCGCGGTAGAGCCGTCGCTCGAAGACGTGTTCATCAGCCTGATGCAATCGACTCCGCACAACGTGGGGGTCCAATGAGCGCGCGCGCGGCAGTCCTGGACACGTTCTCGATCTCGCGTTTCATGGCGATCCTGATGAAGGAGTTTGTCCAGATGCGTCGCGATCGGCTCACGTTCGCGATGATCATCGGGATTCCGATCCTCCAGCTCGTGCTGTTCGGTTACGCGATCAATTCCGACCCGAAGTCGCTGCCGACCGCGGTGGTCGACTATGACAAGAGCGAGTTCTCGCGCAGCATCATCCGGGGGCTCGAGAATACGCACTATTTCGCGATGACCGAGTCGCCGGTAAGCGAACCCGAGGCCGACCGGCTGCTGTCCCGCGGCGTCGTGCAATTCGCGGTGATCTTCCCGTCGGATTTCTCGCGGCGGCTGTTGCGCGGCGAGAAACCGGAGCTCCTGATCGCGGCCGATGCGACCGATCCGGCCGCGACCGGCAACGCGCTCGCGGCGCTTTCGCAGCTCGGCGCGACGGTGCTCCGCTACGACCTGGTCGGGACGCTCGCGCAGCACGCGCCCGACGATCCTCCGTTCGACCTCATCATCCAGCGGCGCTATAACGCCGAAGGGATCACGCAATACAACATCGTCCCCGGTCTGCTCGGTGTGATCCTGCAGATGACGATGGTGATGATGACCGCGTTCGCCGTCACGCGCGAGCGCGAGCGCGGCACATTCGAGAATCTGCTCGCCACGCCGGCGTTGCCGCTCGAGGTGATGACGGGCAAGATCGTGCCGTACATCGTCGTCGGCTTCATTCAATCGGCGATCATTCTCGGTGCCGCACGCCTGTTGTTCGACGTGCCGATGCTCGGCAGCCTCGTGCTTCTGTTCCTCGCGATGATGCTTTATATAGCCTCGCTGCTCGCCCTCGGCTTCACGATCTCGACGCTCGCCAAGAACCAGCTGCAGGCGATGCAAATGACGTTCTTCTTCTTCCTGCCGTCGCTTTTGCTCTCGGGCTTCATGTTTCCCTTTCGCGGCATGCCGGAATGGGCGCAGACGCTCGGCGAAATCTTTCCGCTCACGCATTTCCTGCGCATCGTTCGCGGCATTCTGCTCAAGGGAAACGTTTCGAGCGAAGTGCTGCCGCACTTGTGGCCGATCGCGCTTTTTCTCGTCGCCGTCGCGACGCTCGCGTTGCTGCGGTACCGGCGGACGCTGGATTGAGAGATGCGTGCTATTGCTATGAGGGGAGCGAATAGCCTTTCTGGTGAGCGGGATGAGCCGCTGCGCTCCGGGCGCTTCGAGTGGCGCAATCGTGTCAGCGCGCGGGTCACCCGGCTCGCCCGACGCTGATGAGCCGCGCCGGGCACCCGCAGGCGGACACGCCTTGCGGATTCCGAGCGCCACGACGCGCCCTGTCCGCTGCAATTGAGGTTCATCGGTATAATGACCCGCGGTCAGTTACGAATCGCTCCATGATTTCAAGAGGGTAAGAAATGGTCGCGTTCGATATCGAGCAGGCGCGGTTCAACATGGTCGAGCAGCAAATTCGTCCGTGGGACGTGCTGGACGAACGCGTGCTCGAGCTGCTATTCAACGTTCGGCGCGAGGAATTCGTGCCGCGCGAATATCGCGCGCTCGCGTTCGCCGATCTCGAAATCCCGCTGTCTGCCTATGCGCGGATGTGGACGCCCAAGATGGAAGCGCGCGTTCTTCAGGAACTGACGCTGTCCTCGAACGATCGCGTTCTCGAGATCGGTACGGGAAGTGGCTACTTCGCGGCATTGGTGGCCAGCCAAGCCGGCGAAGTCGAGACGGTCGAGATCGATACCCGACTCGCGACGGAAGCACGCGCAAAGCTCGCGCGGCATCAGTATCGCAACGTGCGTGTGATCGCGGGCGACGGCGCCCGCGGATTCGGCGATGGGACCTACGACGTGATCGTTCTGACCGGATCGACGCCCGTGCTCCCGGAGCGATTCTTCGAGCAGCTGAAACTGGATGGGCGTCTGTTTGCAGTCGTCGGCGATCCGCCGGTCATGGAGGCGCGGCTTGTTCGCCAGACCGCCGCCGGAGCCCGCGCCGCGACCGACTTGTTCGAAACGGTCATCGCGCCGCTTATCAACGCCGCCACGCCTTCGCGTTTTCAATTCTGATGATCGGACCTCAATAACATGAAGCGTTTTTTATTCGATTCAGCGCGCGCCGCGATCGTTTCCGCCGCGCTCGGCGCTCTGTGCGCCGCAACGCCGGCGCTAGCCGAAGACTTGATGCAGATCTATCGCGAAGCGCAGCAGAACGATCCGACGCTCGCGGCCGCGCGCGCGACGTGGCAGGCGACGCAGGAAAGGATTCCTCAGGCGCGATCGGGCCTCCTCCCGTTCGTGAGCGCGACGGGCTCGGGCAACATCAACAACTTCCACGAAGACATCCACGGCGATTTGCCGCCCGATACGCCGAACCCGATCAACCGGACGTTCCGCTCGGGCTCGCTCTCGGTTTCGGCCTCGCAGCCGCTGTATCGGGTCCAGAACAAAGTCGCCTACGACCAGGCGAAGCAACAGGTCTCGCAGGCCGACTACCAGTTCTCGTCGATCCAGCAAGACTTGATCCTGCGCGTCGCGCAGGCGTATTTCGACGTGCTGCTCGCGGAATACAACGTCGATCTCGCGGTGAGCCAGAAGGCGGCGGTGTCGGAAAACCTCGCGCAGGCGAAGCGCAATTTCGAGGTCGGCGTCACGACGATCACCGACACCAACGAGGCGCAGGCGAAATACGATTCGATCGTCGCGCAGGAGATCCTCGCGCGGAACGACCTCGACAACAAGCGTACCGCGCTGCGGGCGATCATCGGGCGGTTCCCCCAATCGTTGAAGAAGCTCGAAAAGGGCTTTGACCCGCCGCTGCCTTCGCCGAATCAGCTCGACTTCTGGGTCGACCACGCGCTCGCGGAAAATCTGCAGGTCAGGATCGCAGGGTACAACTACGACATCGCAGCTCTCGAGGTCGATCGGCAAAGAGCCGGTCATTATCCGACGCTTGATCTGGTCGGAAGTTACGCAATCCAGGCAGGGAACGGCGCCACGAATTTGGGATCGCCGTTCGACCTTCGGAGCGCTCAAATCGGCGTTGCGCTCAACGTGCCGATCTATCAGGGCGGCTTTGTGGATTCAAAAGTGCGCGAAGCGATCGCGCTGCAGGACAATGCGCGGCAGAACGTCGAAATCGCCCGGCGTGCCGCATTGTTCAACGCGCAGACCGGATTCACGGGCGTCAACAGCGCCGCGGCCTCCGTCAAGGCAAACGAGCAAGCGGTCAACTCGGCGCAAGTCGCGTACGAATCGAACCGTCTCGGACAGGAAGTCGGCGTGCGGACCAATCTCGACGTGCTGAACACGCAGCAGAACGTCTTCCAGGCGCGCCGCGATCTCGCACAGGCCTACTTCAATTATTTGATCGGCGTGTTGCGGCTCAAGTCGGCGGTCGGAACGTTGAGCGAGCAGGATTTGGAAGAGGTCAATCGCCGGCTGCAGGGTTAACGGGCACTGGTCGGCATCGGCAATTTCGGTGCAAGCCACGTCCACAGCCGATCCGCGGCACCGCGATGCGCCGCGCAAAACGCGTTCGCCGCCGCGCGCATTTCGCCGCGCTTTGCTTGATCGCGCAAGAGTCCGCCGACTTCGGCGATGAGTGCGCTCGCGTCCGCGACTCGTACGGCGGCACCCGCGTCAATCGCCTGCACCGTCGCCTCGGCGAAATTAAACGTGTGCGGACCGATCAACGTCGGGATCCCGAGGGCAATCGGTTCGATCAGATTCTGTCCGCCGAGCGATAGCAGGCTACCGCCGACGAATGCGACATCGGCCGCCGCATAATAGGCGAGCAGCTCGCCGAGCGAATCGCCCAGCACCACACGCGTCTCGTCGAGGACCGGCGTATTTTCGCTCCGCCGAACGAACGGAACGCTCCGCGAACGGAGCAACGCGGCGACAGCCTCGAACCGCTGCGGATGGCGCGGGACGATGATCATCAGCGTTCCCTTCGGCAATTCCGAAACGTCAGCCCGTGCGAGCGCATCGAAGATGAGCGTCTCTTCGCCGTCGCGCGTCGACCCCGCAACCCACACGGGACGCGCTTCGCCGAAGCGTTCGCGAAATTCGCGGCCCAGCGCGCGCGCCGATTCGGGAATCGCCAGATCGAACTTGAGGTTCCCGGCGATGGTGACATCGCGCGCACCGAGAGCGGTGAAGCGCTTCGCATCGGCTGCGGTTTGCGCGGCGACGCCGGCGAGCGAATCGAGCATCGGCCGCGACAACGGCGATATGCGCGCGTATCCAGCCGCAGAACGGGCCGACAGCCGCGCATTCACCAGAAACAATCCGATATCTTCGCGCTTGCATTCCGCCGCGAGGTTGGGCCACAGCTCCGTTTCGACGAGCACGCCGGCGGAAGGCGCGAAACGGCGGATGAATGCCCGCACAGCGAACGGTATATCGTAGGGCAGCCACACCTGCGCGACGCGATCGCCGAAGAGCGCGCGTCCCGCGTCGCGTCCGGTCGCGGTCATGTGCGTCAACAGCAGCGAAAGATCGGGACGTTCGCGCGCGATGCGCTCGATGAGCGGCGCCACGGCGCGTGTCTCGCCGAGCGATACCGCGTGAATCCACACGAAGGAGTTCGTTGGGCGTGGAAGCGCGCTTGAATAGCATCCGAAGCGCTCACCGACGAAACGGCGATAGCCGGGCTCCTTGCGGCCCCGCCACCACAATCGCAGCGGCAGCAGCGGCAATGCGATCCACCACAGCAGCGTGTAGAGGGTGCGCGCCATTGCGTTGCGCATCAGCAATGCGCGACTTGTCGCAACAATTCGCCGGCGGCGGCGACCACCGCTTCGACTGCGGGCATCTCGCCTCGTGTCCCGAGATCGCGGGCATGCGGGCCGGCGCAGGCAACGCCGTGCACGCTCGGGTCGGTGGCAAAGAATAATGCGATCGTCGGCGTGCCGAGCGCCGCGGCGAGATGCGTGAAGCCCGTGTCGATCCCGATGGCGATGTCGGCACGCGCGAGTATCGTCGCCGCTTCCGGCAGCGAAAGCCACGGCGGGACGATCGCGCCCTCGATGCCGTCGGCGATACGCCGGCTTCGCGCCGCTTCCTCCGGCGTGCCCCACGGCAACACGGTCTCGTAACCGGCAGTCGCGAAATGCGCGATCAGCGCGTGCCAGCGATTCTCCGGCCAAAACTTCTCGCTACGGCTCGTCGCATGCAACACCACCGCGTAAGGCCGCTCGGGAATCATCGGCGCCATTCTCGGCGGGACAATGTGCCAATGGGGCGGACTGTCGAGCGCGTATCCGAGCGCGGCGGCAGCGAGCTTGCGGCAACGCTCGACGAAGTGCAGGTTCCTCGGCACGCGATGATGGACGTCGTGCGCCAGCGTCGCGATCGGCTCGCGGACGCTCTTTCGATCGAAGCCGTGGCGGCGCCCGCGCGCGACGCGTGCGATCAACGCGCCCTTGACCTGTTCCTGCAAATCGAGAATCGCGCGATATCGATCGGTGCGCAGATCGCGGCGAAACGCGCCGACGTTGCGCCACGTCTCGCCGGAGAACGGCGATCGGCGCCAACTTCGCAGCGCGAACGGTACGACGCGCCGAATCTCGGGGCACATCTCGATCAGCGGGGCGAATCCCCGCTCGGCGACCCAATCGATCGCGAGATGCGGACGATGGCGGCGAATGTCGGACACGACGGCAAGCGCATACACGATATCCCCGAGCGACGAGGGTCGGACGATAAGGACCGCGTCGGTCATTGGGCCCCCACGCTTGCAGCTTCGCCGCTGCGCTGCCCCCGGAGGGGGCGCAATGCGCGCCTTGGGGCGGCCCTACGGCGCGCATAGGTTACTGGACGCATACGCGCTACAAACCGGAAAGCAAGTAAACTTGCGGCACCGCGAGCCAGACCCGCACGTTCGGACGATGCGCGCGGATTCGATACGACATCAGTGGATGCGAGCCCGCATGTCCGCCAAGCTACCCCTGTCATTGGTGGTGATCACGCGCGATGCCGCCGTTGACATCGCCGATTGCATGGCGTCAGCGTCGTTTGCAGCCGAGACTCTGATCGTCGATTCGGGCAGCCGCGATGATACCGTAGAAATCGCGAGGGGCTGCGGTGCACGAGTGCTCGAACGCGAGTGGCTGGGATTCGGGCCGCAGAAGCAGTTCGCGGCGGCCGAAGCCGCGCACGATTGGCTGCTGTGCATCGACGCCGACGAACGGGTTTCGCCGGCGCTTGCGAAGTCGATCGAGGCGCTGTTCGCACACGGCGCGCCGGACGCATGCGCGTACGCGCTCGCGCGACGCAACCGTTTTCTCGGCCGCTGGCTTGCGCATGGAGAAGGGTATCCCGATTGGACGGTGCGTCTGTTCGATCGGCGTCACGCGCGGTGGTCGGACGACACCGTTCACGAGCGCGTGATCGCGAACGGGCCGGTCGCGCGTCTCGACGGCGATCTGCTGCACGCGTCTGCCGAATCGCTCGATGCCTACATCGCCAAGCAGAACCGCTATACGTCGCTGCAAGCCGCCGCTTTGCATGCGCGCGGCAACAGGGCCGGCGCGCTCCATCTTGCGCTGTCTCCACTCGCGCGCTTCATTCGCTTTTACGTGTTGAAACTCGGCTTCCTCGATGGCGCCGCGGGTTTCGCGCATATCGCGATCGGCGCGTTCGCGAGTTTTCTCAAATACGCTAAATTGCGCGCGTTGGACGCCGAGGCTCGCGGCCGGTGACGAACCCGACACTTGCAGGACAGCGAATTCTGGTGACGGGCACGGCTGGCTTCATCGGCATGCATATCGCGAAAGCGCTCCTGGATGCGGGTGCCCAGGTGACCGGCGTCGACAATTTCGATCCGTATTACGACGTGCGACTCAAGGAGGCGCGCGTCGGCACGCTCGCCGCCGAGCCCGAATTCACCTTCACGCGTATCGATCTCGCCGACGCGATTGCGACCGCTCGGCTTTTCGGTGACGGCAACTTCGACAGCATCGTTCATCTGGCGGCGCAGCCGGGCGTTCGCTATTCGCTCGTCAATCCCGCCGCTTACGTCCGCAACAACCTCGTCGCGTTCGGACACATCCTCGAAGGATGCCGCCACGCGCACGTCTCCCATCTCGTTTACGCGTCGTCATCGTCGGTCTACGGCGCGAATCAAACGTTGCCTTTTTCGGAGGATCAGCCGGTCGATCATCCAGTCAGTCTGTACGCCGCTACCAAGAAGGCGAACGAGCTGATGGCGCACACCTATAGCCATCTTTATCGGCTGCCGTCGACCGGCCTGCGTTTTTTTACCGTCTACGGGCCGTGGGGACGACCCGACCAGGCGCCGATGCTGTTCACGAAAGCGAT
>DASXPO010000239.1:0-25737 GCA_036493535.1 Casimicrobiaceae bacterium | reverse complement strand
GCTGCGGGATCGTGGAAACACTTCGCCGGCGTTTGGGGTGTCGACTACGAGTGGATCAAGAAGCAGTACGCCGAAGGCATGATGGAGAAACCCGGCATTACGGTGTCACGCTGGATCGACGGCGTGCTGGAGAAGAACGACCTGATCGACCAGGGTCCGAACCTGCGCGCGCTCGTCTACTGGGGACACGCGCCGAACAGCCAGACGCGGGGCAAGGAAATGGTCGAGGCGATGAAGAAGCTCGACCTGCTCGTCGTCATCGATCCGTATCCGTCAGCGACCGCGGCGATGGCCGCGATGGTCCGGCAAGACGGCGTGTATCTGCTGCCCGCTTGCACGCAGTTCGAGACGTCCGGCTCGGTCACCGCTTCGAACCGCTCGCTGCAGTGGCGCGAGCGCGTGATCAGGCCGCTGTTTGAGTCGCAGACCGATCACGCGCTCATGTACGCGTTCGCGAAAAAGTTCGGTTTCGGCAACGAGCTCTGCAAGAACTACAAGATCGTCAAGCCCGACGGCGACGCGAAGTTCGAGGAGCCGCAGGTCGAAGACATCCTGCGCGAAATCAACAAGACGTGCTGGACGATCGGCTACACGGGGCAATCGCCCGAGCGGCTCAAGCTTCACATGAAGAACCAGGCGACCTTCGACGTGAAGTCGCTGCGCGCGCGCGGCGGTCCGTGCGACGGCGACTATTACGGTCTGCCGTGGCCGGCTTACGGCACACCGGAGTTGAAGCATCCCGGCTCGCCGAATCTTTACGACACGTCAAAGACCCTGATGGACGGCGGCGGCTGCTTCCGCGCCAATTTCGGCGTCGAGCGCGACGGCGTCAACCTGCTCGCCGAGGATGGCTCGTATCCGAAGGGCGGCGACCTCACGACCGGCTATCCCGAATTCGACCACGTGCTGCTGAAAAAGCTTGGCTGGTGGGACGAGCTCACGGAAGCGGAGAAAAAAGCGGCCGAAGGTAAGAACTGGAAGACCGACGTTTCCGGCGGCATCCAGCGCGTTGCGATGAAGCACGGCTGCCACCCATTCGGCAATGCTAAAGCGCGCGCGGTCGTCTGGAATTTCCCCGACGGCATTCCGCAGCATCGCGAGCCGCTGTACTCGCCGCGTCCCGATCTCGTCGCAAAATATCCGACGCACGACGACAAGAAGACGTTCTGGCGCCTGCCAACGCTGTACAAGAGCGTCCAGCAGAAGAACGTCGAAGACAAGATCGCCGAGAAATTCCCGCTCATTCTCACGAGCGGCCGATTGGTCGAATACGAGGGCGGTGGCGAGGAAACGCGCTCGAATCCGTGGCTCGCCGAACTGCAGCAGGAGAACTTCGTCGAGATCAATCCCAAGGACGCGAACGACCGCGGCGTCCGCGATGGCGAATACGTCTGGGTGAAGACACCCACCGGTGCGCAGATCAAAGTCAAGGCGACGGTCACCGACCGTGTCGGAGCTGGAACGACCTTTATCCCGTTCCACTTCTCCGGCTGGTGGCAAGGCAAGGACATGCTCGAGTTTTACCCCGAAGGCGCCGCGCCGATCGTCCGCGCCGAGGCGGTCAATACGGCCACGACCTACGGCTACGATTCGGTCACGATGATGCAGGAGACCAAGACCACGCTTTGCCAAGTGGCCAAGGCATAGGAGGCAATCATGGCTCGAATGAAATTCCTCTGCGATGCCGAGCGCTGCATCGAGTGCAACGGTTGCGTCACCGCGTGCAAGCAGGAGCACGAGATCCCCTGGGGCGTCAATCGACGCCGAGTCGTGACGATCAACGACGGCATTCCCGGCGAGCGTTCAGTCTCCGTGGCGTGCATGCATTGCTCGGACGCACCCTGCATGGCCGTGTGTCCGGTTGATTGCTTCTACAGGACCCAGGAAGGAGTTGTCCTGCACGACAAGGATCTCTGTATCGGCTGCGGCTACTGCTTCTACGCGTGCCCGTTCGGCGCGCCGCAGTTTCCGCAGGCCGGCGCGTTTGGCGTGCGCGGCAAGATGGACAAGTGCACGTTCTGCGCGGGTGGTCCCGAGAAGGACATGTCCGACGAAGAGTTCCACAAGTACGGACGCAATCGGCTGGCCGAAGGCAAGCTGCCCGCGTGCGCCGAGATGTGTTCGACGAAGGCGCTGCTCGGCGGCGACGGCGACGTGCTCGCCGACATCTATCGCGAACGGGTGGTCAACCGCGGCAAGGGTGGGGAAGTATGGGGCTGGGCAACCGCATACGGGCGTCCGGAAAAGGGTGGTACTCCCGGACAAACGCCTCCCGCAGGACCGGGCGGTCCAACGCCGGCGCCGGGAGCGAAATCATGAGCCGGATCGCGATCGCCGCTCTGGCGTTGATCGCACTCGCGGGTTGCGGCGAGCGCCCGCAAGTCGTCAATTACAAACAAGGCACGTACCAAGGGAAGCCCGATACGCCGCCGTACTCGAACGCGCCGTTCAACGGCAGCCAGGTCGAATGGGAGAAGGCGATCGCCACACGCAACCAGAATCAAAACGAATACAAGCGACATCAATGATGGCGACGTTCAAGTTTTTCCTCACAGCGGCGATCGCGACGCTCTGCATCGCGGCGCCGCTCGCCGTCGGTCAAACGCAGGTCTATCCGGTCGGCCCAGACCTTGCCAAGCAGCAGCAGGAGCGCCAACAGCAGCAGCCACTCAATAATCAACCGATGTGGAGCGAAGTGCGCTCGGGCGCGCCGCAAACGACGACCGTTGTCGGCCGCGAAACCAATGTGCTGATCCAACCGGAAGGACAGACATGGCGCGCGCTCCGCACGCCGCTCCTGGCGATCGGCGGCTGGCTCGTCGCTCTCGCCCTCGCAGGCCTTGCGGTGTTCTACGCGGCGGTCGGCGCGCTCGATTATGAGAAAAAGCCACGCGAGCGCGTGATCGAGCGTTTCCATCCCCTCGATCGCTATGCGCATTGGTTGCTCGCGATCACCTGGGTCACGCTGGCGATCACGGGACTCATCTTGTCCCTCGGGAAGACTGTGCTGTTGCCGTTGATCGGCTATACGCTATTTTCGTGGCTCGCGATGGCTTCGAAGGCGCTGCACAATTTCGTCGGCCCGGTGTTGATCGTGGCGATACCGTTCCTGTTCGTCCGGTTTATCCGCGACAATGGAATCGGCATCGACGACTTCAAATGGTTCATCAACATCATGGGGTACTTCAAGGGCCACGAGTACCCATCCGGCAAGTTCAACGCGGGCGAGAAGCTCGTGTTTTGGGTCGTACTTGTCGTGCTGTCGACGATACTTGTCATAACCGGTCTGCTGCTCGTATTCCCGAACTTCAATCAAACGCGTGGGACGATGCAGATCGCGAATGTGATCCACGTCTCGGCCGCGTACGTGGCGATTGCCCTTGCCTGTGTCCACATCTATCTCGGGACGATCGGCATGACGGAGGCCTACCGTGCAATGCGCTACGGTTATGTCACCGAAAGCTGGGCGAAGCACCATCATCTGCGCTGGTACGAGGACGTCGTCGCCGGCCGGTCGCGCGAGCATTTCGTGGACCCCGAGGAAGCGGCGCGGGCGCAAGGTGACCCCGAAGGCGCGATGCACCGGCGTACCGCATGAAACTCGGAGAAAGCAAAATGACGACGCTACGCGCGCTGGCGTGCGCGCTGCTGGTAGTAGGTGCCTTCGGTGTCGCGATTGCCAAGCTGCCCGCGCCGCCGCCGATGACCGATTCGCAAAAAGCCGCCGCCGAAGAGAAGAAAGCGAAAGACGCGGCCGCGGCCGATCTCGCAAAGAAGCAGCAGGTCGCCGCGGAGGATCGCGTCGCCGCGCGCTACATTGCCGATCAAAAGTCGAAGGGTCATACCGTCACGCCCCAGATGGGACCGGCGTCTGCCACGCCGCCGGCTCCGAGCCCCGCGAAGAAATAGGGCCGGCGCGGATCGAAAAACGGAGGCGCGCGCCTCCGTTTTTCACAGCAACTCGTCGATCGGCACTGTCGCCGATAACGCGGCTTGCAGTCGGCGCTCAGGCGTTGCGTCGGGATCGTCGTCCAATTCAACCACTCGCCCATCGATCTCGGTCCGCCAGCGCAATCGTGGCCCCAGCGGTCCGTCCCGATGCAGAACGAGTTGATAGCTGTTCGCAAGCCCCGCGAATTGGTCGAAGCGTGTGCCGATTTGTTTGGCGAGCTCCGGACTTTCGATCATCAGGCCGAGCTCGGTGTTGATGTGGAACGACCGCCGATCGAAATTTGCGGAGCCGACGAAAACGCGGCGATTGTCGACGATGTAGATCTTCGCATGCAACGCAAACGGCGCTTCGCTGCCCGAGCCGCTGCCGTGGAGCCCCGAGCCACTGCCTAGGCTGCCCGATCGCTCCGGATCCTGGCCGGGAATTGGCTTAATCTCGCTCACCTCCGCACCCGATTCGACGAGCGGCTTCCGATATTTGCTGTACGCGCCGTGCACGATCGGCACGTCGGTGGACGCAAGCGAATTGGTCAGCAGGCGCACGCGCACGTTGCGTTGGCGAAGCTCTTCGAGAATCGATAATCCGTGGGCGCCGGGCACGAAATACGGTGTCACGATGTCGACTTCTTCGCGCGCGTTCTTCATTGCTTGAAGCAACGCATGGGCGATCGGAGAGTGCGGTGACTCGCCCGGAGGAACTTCCGCTTTTTCGGGAGGATCGACGATCACTTGCGCGTTTGCCCACGTCCATTGCACGCGGCCGGTCATCAGCGACCGCAGCTCGTCGGCCTTGGCGACCCTGCGTTCCAGCGCCGCGATATCGCCGTCGGCGCGTGCATCCGCGAGCGTCGCACGGGCCTCGGACAACGCAGGATCGTCGACCATCCATCTCTTCAGCGCCTGCTGCGGAATCGATAATGTGCTGTTCCAATACGCGTCGAACGTCGACGACAGTTGCGGCACGATCGGACCCACTGCCGCGATGTCGAAATCGCCGAAGCGGACCGCCGGCGCGCCGGCGTCAAAGTATTCGTCGGACACATTTCGACCCCCGACGATCGCGACGGTGTTGTCGACGACCATCAGCTTGTTGTGCATCCGATGATTGAGCCGCGGCGCGTTCAACGCGAGATCGAGATAGCGAAGCGCCGCAACGTTGCCGCGATAGTCGAAGGGGTTGAAGAGGCGCAGCTCGATGTTCTTATGATCGTTAAGCGCCTTCGTGATTTCCTTCGAATGCTGCAGCGGCGGCGGCGCCGGTTCGGCGGACGACGGCTCGCCGAACGAATTGCTGTCGTCGAGAAGGATGCGCACGCGCACGCCGCGGTCCGCGGCCTTGAGAATCGCGTCGAGCAACAACTTGCCGGTGTCGTCTTCGGCGAAAATGTAGTACTGGATGTCGATCGCGCGCTCGGCTGCGCGGACCAACTGCGTGCGCAGCACCAGGCCGTCGACGCCGCGCGGCAATACGCGAAATCCCGATTGACCGCCATGTCGCGTTGCCTGCGCGGCGAACTGCTTTCCGAGCGTTGTCGTCGTCGGTTGCGCGAACGCGGTGCTAGATTTTTTGGGGTAGTCCGATCCCGGCGGAGGAAGCGTCGCACAACCGGCCAGCGCGACGAAGAATGATGCGAGGAGGCATCGTTCGAAGGCTACCGCTGCTCGACCGAAATGCTCCGGGGTCGCCGCTTGGAGCAGGGCGGTCATGGCGAGCGAGCCGCTTCGCGACTTCGGCTTTCGACACGGCGCGGCGTTGGAAAGCCGGCCGGCGGTGTTGTTGGGCCGCCCCGCCGTGCGCGACGTCGAGCTTCGCGCCGCAGGAACTCGATCGCGCGGCGTTCAGCCTTGCGCGGCGAATCGACGTCCGAGGGGGGCACGGCGTCGTGCAAGGTTCCCCGTCGCCACGCGTCGAAGATCACCGGATTGATGTAGGACTTACGACAAACGGTCGGCGTGTTGATGAGTTCTGCGGCGACCGTCTTGATCGCCGCCGTGATGCAGACCTTGCACGCGCGATCGCTTCCATTTTCGGGCAGTGGCGTTTTGGCGAGCAGCGCAATGGCACGCAGCGACGCGCCCCAGGTGCGGAAGTCCTTCGCCGTAAAGTCGGCGCCCATCGCTTCGCGCACGTAATCATTGACGAGATCGGACGTCACCGCATGTCGCGCGCCCTGGTCGTCGACGTACTGGAACAGTTGCTGTCCGGGGAGCTGCTGACAACGCCGCACCAGACGCACCAATCGGCGGTCGTCGACCGGAATCTCGTGCGGGACCCCGCCCTTGCCGCGAAATTCCAGCACCAGCCGGCCAGCGCGGACAAAGCGAGCGTGTCGATTGCGCAGTGTCGTCAAGCCATAGCTCGAATTGTCGCGAGCGTAGGCGGCATTACCGATGCGAACGCGCGTCGCGTCGAGCAAGCCAACGATGAGCGCAATGACCTTGTCACGCTGGAGGCCAGGCTGCGCGAGGTCATGACGCACGCGCCGCCGCAGCCGCGGCAGCGCATCGCCGAACTCGATCATGCGCTCGAACTTGGCGCCATCGCGCAACTTGCGCCATTCCGCGTGATAGCGATATTGTTTGCGACCGCGCGCGTCGCGTCCGGTTGCCTGCACATGGCCGCGCGGATCGACGCAAATCCACACGTTTTCGTACGCGGGCGGAATCGCGAGCGCCGCGATCCGTTCGAGCGACTTGCGATCCTGGAGTGGACTTCCATCGGACGCGAGATAGCGAAAGCCCTGTTGAGAGCGTAGTCGTCGGATGCCGGGCTCGCTGTCACGTACATAGACCAAGCCGGCGGCCTTCGCGACTTCGACCGCCTCTGCGACGCTTGCTGAAAGAGCGGGAGAACCGTCCATAAACGAACGCACGACCAGGGCGATGCCCGTTCGAAGCGTCGCTTACGTTAGCCCGGGGCTCCGTTCGCGAGCCAGCGGCTTTTAGCCGATCAAGGTGTAGGACGCTATCGGTCAGTGTCGCAACTTCTTCGGCGCTGGCGCAACGATTGCCGTGGCGCGCGCCGCAGGAGCGGCGCATGGGCGGTTGTTGACCACAACTTTCTTCCCGGTGTAGCAGGTTACGCGACATTTCGACCGTGTGATGGCGCCTGCCGGCAGCACGCGAGGTGATGCGCCTTCCACGCAGTGAACTGGACTGCACCGGCGATCATGACGACCACACCGACCGCGAGCGGAACGGCGGTTGCCAGAGCCGGAAGATGCATCTCGACGGCCGCCAGCGCTGCGCCGAGTGGAAAAGCGGTCATTCCGAACAACGTCCACACGAAAAAGTGCCCGACGCCCATCAGTACGGTGAGTCTGCCAAGACGCGCGTTGTCGGTTTTGGCGGCAAGCTGGCGATAGCGCCACCGCATCGGCACGAAGGATGGCAGCTTGAGCGCGCCAACGACTTCCACGACTGGGCTCAGCCCTTGCCGTACTCGTCGTGACGACGCCACCAGGCGCCCTCGTTGAGGTTCGCCTCGTTGCGTCCAATTGGCGCGCGGTCGAGCCACTGATACATGCCCCAGAGGCCGTCCAATCCGCGTGCATAGGTAGAATAGGTGTGATAAACGACACCGTCTTCGAGCACGAACGCACTCATCCCGGGCCTTTCGCGCGTGTACGTTGCCACGTCGGTTCCGGTCCAGGCGGCGTTCTGGGAGACGATTTCCGGCATCGCTGTCTCGTCCATTTTGTGCCCGCCCCGCTCGTAGTTGTATTCGATGCCTCCTTCGCGCTGTTGCTCCTCGGTGAATGAGACATTGAAGTCGGCATTAAAATCGCTGCCGAACGAGGATGCCCAAGGAAATGTCCACCCCATCCGCCGCTTGTACGCCTGCAGCTTCGCGAGCGGCGCGCGCGACACGGCCGACAGTGTGACGTCGTGGTGCGCAAGATGAACGGCGAAGCCGTTGAATCCGTCCGCGATCGTCGAGCACGTTGCGCAACCGGCCTTGTAATCGGGACCGAACATGTAGTGGTAGACGAGGAGCTGTGAGCGGCCGCGGAAGAGGTCGGCGAGCGAGGCCTTCCCCTCGTCGGTCTCGAATCGGTAATTCTTGTCAATCCGGACCCACGGCAAAGCCTGCCGGCGTCGCGCGACCTCGTCGCTGCGGCGCGTCAGCTCCTTCTCTGCTTTGAGCAGATCGAGCCGGGCTGCGAGCCATTGTTCATGCGTTCCCATCGCGTGCTTCGTCATCGCTCAGTTCTCCTTTCGTTGTCTATCGTCGTTCGTTCGTGGGCCACACCGTGAGATAGATTAGTGCCGGGGCGCCGAATGATGGGAGTGACAAGTTTGGCGGGATTAGGGTTTCGATGGACTCGATGATCACGGCGGCAGCGCGTGCGCTCACGGCGGGTGATCCTCTGGGCGCGCTGAATCGGGTCGCGTTACGCGACGACCCGCCTGCGCTGGCGCTACGCGGCATCGCGATGGCGCAGCTCGGCGATCTCGCTCGAGCCAAAGCTCTCCTGCGAAGCGCGGCGCGTGCTTTCGGTCCGAAAGAGGCCCTCGCCCGCGCGAGGTGTGTCGTCGCCGAGGCTGAGATCGCGCTCGTGTCGCGAAATCTCGCCTGGCCTGCGAAGGCGCTCGACGCAGCGCGCGCGACGCTCGAAACCCACGGCGACCGGGTGAACGCTGCGCATGCGCGGTACGTCGAGGTCCGGCGCCTTCTTCTCATCGGCCGCCTGGACGAGGCCGAGCGCACGCTTGCGGCGTTCGACCCAGCGCCTTTTCCGCCGGCGTCGAGGGCCGCGCACGAGCTCGTAGTCGCAGGGATTGCGATGCGACGGCTGCGGACAAAGATGGCGCGTGCTGCGCTTGTGCGAGCGGAGCGCGCCGCGCACTACGCGGGTATCCCTTCGCTGAAGGCGGAGATCGAGAGCGCATCCGCGGTTCTCGACACGCCCGCGGCGCGTCTGATTGTGCGTGGGAAGGAGCGGCTCCTCCGGCTCGAAGACGTCGAAGCGTTGTTCGCATCTCGGACACTCGTCGTGGACGCGTGCCGTCATGTCGTGCGCGACGTTCGCAGGGTGGTATCGCTCGCGAGACGTCCGGTGTTGTTCACGCTGGCTCGCGCACTCGGCGAGGCTTGGCCCGCAGATGTGCCCAGGGGCGCGCTCATCGCGCGGGCATTCCGAGCGAAGCTCGCCGATGAATCGCATCGCGCGCGTTTGCGAGTCGAAGTCGGGCGGCTGCGCACGGCGCTTCGGACGCTGGCCGACGTACGCGCCACGAAGGAAGGCTTTGTGCTGGCACCGTGCCGCGCACGTGAAGTGGCGGTGCTGGCGCGTCCCGTTGAAGAGAAGTACGCGGCGGTGCTTGCCTTCCTCGGCGACGGTGAGTCGTGGTCGAGCTCGGCGCTCGCGCTGGCGCTTGGAGCGGGCCAGCGCACTGTGCAACGGGCGCTCGACGCGCTCTCGGCAACCGGCAAAGTACAGTCATTTGGTCGCGGACGGGCTCGTCGTTGGATGACGCCGTCCATTCCGGGATTCACGACGACCTTGTTACTCCCCGCGCCGCTGCCAAACGATTAGCATCGAACCATGAAACGATCGAAGGCCAAAATCGCCGGCGAGTATGGGCCGTTTCCGGGCGTCGAAAAGGTGAACGGTGTCACCTACGACGGTCGGCAAGTCTGGTTTGCGAGCGGAGACAAGGTAAATGCCTTGAATCCCGCCAGTGGGAAGTTGCTTCAGTCGATCGATGTCGCCGCCCATGCAGGAACGGCGTTCGATGGCCAGCACCTGTTTCAGATCGCCGAGGACCGCATCCAGAAAATCGATCCGAAGACAGGCCATGTGCTCGCCACGATTCCGGCGCCCGGCGGTGGCGGCGATTCGGGACTCGCGTGGGCCGAAGGAACGCTCTGGGTGGGGCAATATCGCGAGCGCAAAATCCATCAGATCGATCCGCAGACGGGCGCGATTATTCGCACGATCGAGTCGAACCGCTTCGTCACCGGAGTGAGTTGGGTCGAGGGAGAGCTATGGCACGCCACATGGGACGGTGATGAGAGCGAGTTGAGGCGCATCGATCGTCGAACGGGCGAAGTGCTCGAGAGCCTCGAGATGCCACCTGGAGTGCACGTGTCGGGGCTCGAGTCCGATGGCGGCGCTCAATTCTTTTGCGGAGGCGGGAGCAGCGGGAAAGTGAGAGCCGTCCGTCGACCCAGGCGACGCTGAACCGACCGGCGGCGGTGTGACGGAGCTGAGAGTGGAAGATCCAGTCGTCAGCACGTTTTGGCCGCACTGGCTCGCAGGCGACACGACTGGCGGAGGGAGTGATAAGCGGTCTTCAACGCGCTTCCTCACAAAGTTGCTGTGTGGCGCGCAGAAGACCTTGCACTCCCGTCTTTCGCACACTATGTTTCCATCTTGGATGACGACCGCGACTGAAGCCGGCGTCCGATTCATCCCTTGCGCGCAATGTACTCCGAGAACATGCCGAAGGTGAGTTTGCGATCCGGAGCCGGAAATCCGGCGCGAGAGAGAGACGCAAGAACCGCCGCAGGCGGCACGCAGGCGTCGATCGTGTCCCAGTAGAAGCGCATCAATGATGCGCCGTCGCGGCGCGCAACGCGAGCGACCGCGGGCACTGCACGCGTCATGAAAATGCGCAGCGCCGCCGCGACGAGCCGGTTTGCGGGGCGCGTGATTTCGAGCACACACGCTGTTCCACCTGGTACGAGCACACGCCGCGTCTCGGTGAAAAGCGCGTCGATGTCGACGACGTGGCGCAGCGCGAATCCCATGCTGACGAAATCGAAGCACTCGTCGCGGAAAGGCAGCCGCTCGCCGAGGCCCCGGACGAGGGGAAACGAAACGCGCCGTGCTTCGCCGAGCATTCCAGCGCTGGGATCGAGGCCGGTCACGGCCGCGCCGAGCGAGAGTGCCTCGCGCGCGACGAGCCCGGTTCCAGTCGCGACATCGAGTACGCGCATGCCGGCCTGAAGGCCTGCACGACGCAGCGCGTCGCGCCGGTAGCGGCTTCCGCTACCGAAGGCGAGCACACGCTCGACGAAGTCGTAGTCGCGTGCCGTGCGATCGAACAGGCCGTCGAGGAAATCGCGTCGTCCGCGCTCGTCGTCGAAGTAACGGGGAAGGTACCTGATCGGAGGCTGCACGCAGTCGTCGGTGAGTTCCGCAACGCGCCGTCGCGTCGCTTCGTTCGCGCGTCTACATTACAATGTTTCGGCCACGACGAGGGAGAGATGCCCGCTTGGATGAAGAGCTTCGAAGACGTGGTCTACCGCAGGAGTGCGACGTCGTCGTGATCGGTGGCGGCCCCGCCGGCTCCACAATCTCGACGTTACTCGCCGCCCGCGGCCATCGCGTAGTTCTCGTCGAGAAGGAGACGCATCCGAGATTTCACATCGGCGAGTCGCTGCTCCCTGCGAATCTGCCGCTCTTCGAGAAGCTCGGCGTCGCCGTCGAAATCAGGGCGATCGGCATGGAGAAGTTGGGGGCCACGTTCGTCTCGCCGTGGCACGATCGGATCTCGGGTTTCGAATTCGCCGACGCCATCGATCCGACCATGCCGTTCGCCTACCAGGTGCGCCGCTCCGAGTTCGACGAGATTCTTTTCCGCCGCGCATCGCGCTCGGTTGCCGAGGCGCGCGAAGGGTGCCGCGTGCGTGAGGTGGACCTCGGCGGGGGCGATCGCCCGCCCGAAGTCACTGCAACAGAGGCGGACGGAACGGTCCTTCGCTGGCGCGCGAAGTTCATCGTCGATGCGAGCGGCCGCGACACGCTCCTCGGCAATCGCCTCAAGCTGAAGCGCCGCAATCCGCACCACAACAGCTCGGCGATGTTCGGACACTTCCGCAATGCGAAGCGCGACGAAGGCAAGTTCGGCGGCAACATCATCATCAGCTGGTTCGAGCACGGCTGGTTCTGGTTCATCCCGCTGCAGGACGGCATCACCAGCGTCGGCGCCGTCGTGTGGCCCTACTACATGAAGGCGCGGAAGAAGCCGTTGCGCGAGTACTTCCTCGACACAATCGCGCTCCTTCCAACCCTCGCCGCGCGCCTCACCGAGGCCGAACTCGTCGCCGAGCCGGAAGCGACCGGCAACTATTCGTACGAGATGGACGAGTGCCAGGGCAAGAACTACATCCTAGTCGGCGACGCGTACGCGTTCATCGATCCGATGTTCTCCTCGGGCGTGATGCTCGCGATGAACAGCGGCTTCGCGGGCGCTGACGTGGTGGACGCGCGGCTGCGCGCAGACAAGGCAGCGGAGGCAAAGGCCCGTGAGCGTTTCGACTATGTGATGCGCAGCGGGCCGAAGGAATTCTCGTGGTTCATCTACCGCGTGACGAACCCGATCCTGCGCGAGCTCTTCATGTTCCCGAGTGACCGCGGCGGAATGAAGAAGGCGATCCTCTCGGTACTCGCGGGCGACCTCTTCGGCGACACCAACATCAGACCCGGCCTGCGTAAGTTCCGCTTCGTCTATTACCTTTTCTCGCTCGCGCACCTGCGCCGCGCGCTCGCGGGCTGGCGGCGCCGCGCATACAATATCCGCGACGATTCCGAAATGCGCCTCACCCGTGGCTGAGCGGGGCGGACGCGCGAGATCCGCCGGACTCTCGGCGGGAATCCACGCCTTCTCACCGGAGCCCGTCTACACGGACGGCCGCTACCGACGGCACTTCTACGAGGTCGCGCCCCGCTATGCGGCTGACGGTTTCGCCGTCTACTGGATCGTCGGCGAATCGTCGCACTGCGTACCGGTTGCGGCGTATGGCGACGGCGTCGAGGTGCGGTGATGGCCGTCGTTCCCGTTGTCGTTCCCTCCGACGAAGACGGCTGCATCTTTCGTGATTGAGCGGTCCGCGACACATCTCGTCGTCATTCCGAGCTACAACCCCGGCGCGGCCGTGTACGAGACCGTGCGCGGCGCGCGGCAGTTCTGGGATCCGGTGTGGATTGTCGTCGACGGAAGCACGGACGGAACCGTGGACGTCTTGAACGGGCTCGCGAAGACCGATCCGGGCTTGCGGGTGCTGACGCTTCCAGAAAATCGGGGCAAGGGCGCCGCGGTCCTGCACGGTATCAGCGCGGCTGCGGCCGAAGGCTACACGCACGCGCTCACCATGGATTCCGATGCCCAGCATCCCGCGGCGAGCATTCCCGAATTCATGGCGCGCTCGATGGCGGAGCCGGGCGCGCTGATTCTCGGCGCCCCGGTGTTCGATGCGAGCGCCCCGCGGATCCGCGTGCGGGGCCGCAAACTCTCCAACTGGTTCGCCGATCTCGAAACCGCGGGAGGCATCGGGGACTCGCTATTCGGCTTTCGCGTGTATCCGATCGCCGATCTCGCCGCGGTGATGCGCGCGCAACCATGGATGCGACGCTTCGACTTCGATCCCGAGGCCGCGGTGCGACTGGTGTGGCGTGGCCTTACGCCCGTCAACATCCGCGCGCCGGTGAGGTATCTCAAGCCCGGCGAGGGCGGCGTCTCGCATTTCAACTATTACCGCGACAACGCGCTCCTCACGTGGATGCACGCGAGGCTCGTCCTCGAGTCCGTGCTGCGGCTGCCGCTTCTGCTGTGGAGAAGGACTACGTCATCCCGCCGTTCACGGGCACGATCTGGCCGGTGATGTAGCTCGCCGCGTCCGAGGCTAGGAAGCCCACAACGTGGGCAACTTCGTCCGCGGTCCCGGCGCGCTGCAGCGGCACGAGCCGCTTGATCGCCGCATCGTCGAATGCTCCCACGCTCATCGCCGTGTCGATCAGTCCGGGCGAGACGCAGTTCACCGTTATGCCGCGGCTGGCGAGCTCGCGGGCGAGCGATCGCGTGATCGCGTGCAGCGCACCCTTGGCCGCCGCGTAGTTGGTTTGACCGCGGTTGCCGATCTCGGCCGTCACCGACGTGATGTTGATGATGCGACCCCAGCGCGTGCGGATCATCGGCAGCGACAGCGGATGCGTCACGTTGTAGAAGCCGTCGAGCGCGACCGCAATCACGTGCGCCCACTGCTCGCGCCTCATTCCGGGAAAGGCCGCGTCATCGTGCACGCCGGCGTTGTTCACGAGAACCTGGATCGGCCCTGCTTCGAGCATCGATTCGAGGGCGGCTGCCGAAGCTTGCGCGTCGACGACGTCGAATGCCACGGCAGTGCCGCCAATGTCCGCCGCGAGTCGCTGCGCCGATCCGAGATTGCGATTTGCATGCACGACGACGTCGAGTCCGTCGGTCGCGAGGCGGCGACAGATCGCGGAGCCGATCGCGCCGCTGCCGCCGGTGACGAGCGCGCGCTTCTTCACCGGGGGAATGCCACGGCGACGCGCCCTTCGACGAGCAGGCGTCCCGCCGACGCCACCTCGAACCGGTAGAGCACGCCGCCGTCGTTGCCGCCGAGCCGCTCCGCAAACACATCGAGGTCACCGGGCACGTCGTCGAGACGGCGCGCGTGCATCACCACGGAGCGAACGCTCGCTAGCACGCCGCCGCCGGAGCCCTCGCGCGAGGCGAGCGCACCGTGCGCGGCGGCCGCTTGCGCGCCGTACTCGATTCCGCAGACCGCGGGCAATTCATCGCCACGGCGCAATGGATGATCGGGTGCGCGATGGTTGCGAGCCACGGCGCGAACGCTCGAGTCGTCCCATGCGACGATCGTGTCGAGCAGGTTCATCGCGTGCCGATGCGGCAGGTGCGCGAGCAGCCACGCGCGATCGAGCGGCACGCCGTTCATGAGCAGCGCACCGTGAGCGAAAGTCCTTCGAGATAGTCGAGCGTCGTCTGGCCCTCCTGCTCCCGCGCAAGCAGACGCAGCAGCGGCAGCGAACGTGCGGCGGGTACCGCGCGCCGCAACGCCTCGAGCAACGGATCGTCGAGAACGTCCGGCTCGCGCGCGCCGGATTCGAGCGTGATCGTCGTGCCGCGCCCGCTCTCCTGCGACGAGGCGAGCGCGAGTGCCACCGCGAACGCGTCGGGAATCGGACGGGTCGCGCGGAGCGGCTCGGGATACGGCGTATCGTAGGCGATGAGCAGCACGGGCTCGTCGGGATGGGCGGCAAGTCGCGACATCGCCTCGACGACTCCGGCACCGAAGCTCGCGTCGAATGCCGCGAGGCTGTCTGCCGCGCGCGGCGAGCCGGTGGCGATGCCCCAGTAACCGGATGGCGCGTTGTGCACCGAGTTGTGGAAACGCGTGGGCGAGATCAGCCGATCGCTCGACGCAAGCATCTCGCAGATCGCATGCACGTTTTCGCCGTCGCCGGTGGACGATGCGAACACGGCCCCCATGTCGCGCGCATCACGGCCTGCCGAGGCGGCGGCCTCGAGTCCGGCGGCGAGGGAAATGCGCACGGCGTTGCCGGCGCGGCGGCGCTCGACGGCGGGAAGCGCTTCGGGGGAGGGAATCCGCGTCCGATTCCCGGAGTATTGCGCGCGTCCGCAGAAGACTTCGCGCGCCTGCCCCCATCCGACGAAGCCCGGCCCGACGAGTCCCAGGCCCTCGACGCGCGCGGCAAGGCTCGCAACACTCATATCCCACCCAGGCGCCCGAACACCAGGCTGCAGTTCGAGCCGCCGAAACCAAACGAATTGCTGAGTACGTGTGCGATGTCGCGTTCGCCCCCCTGCATCTCGTAGCGTGCATGCAACGCCGGATCGACGGTTCGCGTGCCCGCGCTGCCGGGAAAGCGTCCCTCCTCGATCGCGATCACCGACAGGATCGCTTCGACCGCGCCCGCGGCGCCGAGCGTATGGCCCGTCATGCCCTTGGTCGAGTTCACGGGCACTGCAGCGCCAAAAAGCCCGTGCACCGCGACATCCTCCGCAGCATCGTTGCCCGGCGTACCCGTGCCGTGCAGATTCACGTAGTCGATCGCGTCGGGCACGAGGCCCGCCGCGCGGAGCGCAGCCTCCATCGCTCGCCGCGCACCCTGGCCTTCGGGGTGCGGCGCCGACATGTGATACGCATCGCTCGATTCTCCGGTGCCGAGCAGCGCGATCGATCCCGCGCCGGGTGCGCGCTCGAGCAGGAAGAACGCCGCAGCCTCGCCGATCGAAATGCCGTCGCGCTCGACGTCGTACGGACGGCACGGCGCGCTGGACAGCAGGTGCAATGAATCGAATCCATAGAGTGTAGTGAGGCACAGCGTATCGACACCACCCACGACCGCCATGTCGATGATGCCCGCGTCGAGCATCCGTGCGGCCGACGCAAAGGCCTTCGCGCTCGACGAGCAGGCCGTAGATACCGCCGCGCACGGCCCGCTGAGCGCAAGGCGCGCGCGCACGTATTCGGCCGCGGAGTACGTGTTGTGCGTGTGCCGATAGTCGAAGTCGGACGGCAGCGCACCGCTTGCAGGATCGCGGCGTCGATACGCGAGCTCGGTCTGCAGGATCCCCGCGGTGCTCGTGCCGATGAACACGCCGGCCCGATCGGCACCATGGCGTGCCGCCGCCTCCGCGACCGCCTGGGCAAATTCGTCCTGCGAGAGACCCAGCTCGGACGCGCGATTGTTGCGGCAATCGAAGCGCGCCAGCGGGTCCGGCATCGCGACATCATCGAGTCCCGCTATTTCGCCGACCCACGTGTCGAGATCGACCGTCTCGAAGCGGCACGGAGCGAGCCCGCTCGACGTTGCACGAAAAGCTACCCGCGTCGGCGCGAGGCCGCGACCGAGGCAGCTCGTCATCGTGTACGCCGAAAGCACGACGGGCTTCATTTCCTCATCCCTTGGAATCATACCGCGCGACCAGCAACACGTTCGCGAACGGGGTGCCGGCACTCATCGGCGTGGCCGTCACGCCGAAGCCGAGTGCTTCGAGCGTCCGGATCCAGGCAGCGAGCGGCCTGCAATGGAGGCGCGCGACGCGGTGGCGACGCAACGTCATCACGATCTGGTCGATTGCCACTGCATAGCGGAACCGCAGCGCCGTCGACTCGTCGCCGACGCGCAGCATCAGCATGCCGCCGTCCCGCAACGCTGCCCGCGCGCGGCGCAGCAGGTCGTCCTGCGCCCCGTAGTCGAAGTAATGCAGCACATCGAGCAGGATCACCGCGTCGGCCGCGTCGAACGGCTCGCGGCGAATGTCACCGCAAACGAAGCGCGCCGTGCCATCGACCGCGTGCCGCGCGCGCTCGATGTCGCGCGCGTGAACGTCGATGCCCTGGTATGCGACGGGATCGGGCGGTGGCGAAAAGCGTGCGGGCCATGAGCCGCTGCGAGCGCGCGCCGTTTCGAGCAGCGCCGCCAGCAGGCCCTGTCCGCAGCCGAGATCCAGGATGCGGCTGCCGTGTGGGATGAGCCCGCGCGTCAGGATGTGCGCGAACGCCGGATCCCGGGTGAGCTTGCCGAGTGCGAAGTGATACGCGAAGCGGCCGGCCGGCTTGTAGCGCGCAGCCGTATCCTCGGCGAGCGTCCGGAAGAACGAGCCGCTCACGGCTCCACAGCGTGGTGGAGCGTGACGGGCCGCAGCCCGAGCGCCTGGATGCGGTCGAGCACCAGCGGCAGCACGTCGAGCACGACCGGTATGCCGGTTGAGGTGCGGGCCGCGTGGCCATCGTGCAGAACGAGGATGTCTCCGGGAGCGAGGCCAGCGACCAGCACGGACGCAACCTTTGTCGCATCTTTCCTGCGCGTATCGAAGCCGCGTCGCGTCCAGCTGACGAGCCGCAAACCCATCGCGTGCAGCACCGGATCGAGCAGCGGATTGCGCAGTCCCGCCGGCGGGCGGAAGTAGCGCGGCGGACGACCGCCGAGTTCGGCGAGGATCGCCTGGGCGCACGCGATCTCCTCGCGGATCGCGCCCATTCCGAGCATTGCAAACGTCGGCAGGTGACGGCGCGAATGGTTCTCGACGGCATGACCGCGACGCACGATCTCCCGGCAGAGTTCCGGATGGCGTGCGGCAACGTCGGCAATGCAGAAGAACGTTGCGCGGAAGCCGCGAGCGTCGAGCAGATCGAGGACCTTGGGAGTCAAGTCGGGATCGGGGCCGTCGTCGAACGTAAGCGCGACTTCCATCCGCGCAGCGGCCGCATCGGGGAGGCGCGTCAGATTCGGACCGAGGACCTTGCTGCGCGGAAACATTCCTGCGAGGCCGAGCAGCAGGTGATTCGCCGCGATCGCGACGAGAGCCCACGGCCATGCTTCGGGTGCAACGGCAAGACCCGCCGACGCCACGACATGCAGACCGATCGAGCCCGCGATGACCGGGTGCGGCCGCCATCGCGTGTCAAACGCACTTCGCCCGAGCGCGTCTTCTATTGGAGCGCCGATTTGCTGTTGCACAGGAATTCCGTCCACAGGGCGCGCCAGGCGCCCCAATCGTGCCCACCGGGGAGTTCGCGGACCCGCTCGGGTACGAGCGCCTGGGCGATCTGCCGCTGTCCGGGCGCGAAGCGGTCGTCCGAAGCGAAATAGCAATGCACCGGCGGATGTCCCTCGCCGCTTTGCGCGAGCCAGGACCATGCCTCGCGCTCGAGATCGCCCCCGGGAGGAATCACCGGCTTCCACCGTTCTATCCCGCCCGCATCCCGCATCTCGCGCAGCATCGCGCGCGTCGCGGGGTAGGGAGAAATGAGCACAATGCCTTCGATGTCGCGCTCGTGGCGTGCGGCGTATGAAAGCGCGGCGAGACCGCCCAGCGATACGCCCCCGAGCCAGATTCGCGAGCGCCCCCGCTCGTTTGCAGGAATGATCACCGCCTCGCGAATGCGATCGACGACCGAGCCGTCGGCGAACCAGCTCGCGCGCATTTCCGCCATCACAAGTTCCGCGTCGATGCCGTGCTCGAGCACGGCGGCGGCGAAGCCCTCGCGGACGAAGTCCTTCGGCTCGCTGTACGTTCCCGAAAGCAGCGCGAGCAGCGGAGCGCTACGGGAGGGGGCCGCCTGTATGATCGTTCGCACGATTGTATCTTATCAACATCGCGGCGAAGACGAGCGTGCAGAGGGCGCCCAGCGCTGCGGTCGAACCAATGGCGTTGAGCACCGGAATCGAGGACTGGGAGAGGATGCCGAAGCTCGCCACCGTGGTGATGTTGGCCAGGGCCAGGGAGGCCAGCGTGCGCGCGCTCGACCGATCGCGGACCTGCGCCATCCGATCAAAGAAAAGCGCGTAGTTGGAGCCGATCGCCACCACGAGCAACAGACCGACGAGATGGAGAAGCGACAAGCGCGTGCCTTTCAGTATGTGGCCCGCGGCGATCACCAGCACGCCGGCCGCAAGCGGCATCAGCACGCGCGCGACGCGGACGGGCGAGCGCAGCGTCGCGAGCAGCAACACAACGATGGCCGCCGCCCCGACGCCCGACATGATCTGCGCTCGCTCGAGGTAGCCCGAATAGAGATGATCGAGCTCCTCCTTGATGTCGAGCAACACTGCGCCGCTCGTGTTAGCTACTGCTTCGCGCACGGTCGCCGCGTCGATCGCTCCGCCGGTGGGCGGGCTCAGTCCGAGCAGCGCGGTCCACTGCCCGTCACGGTTCGAGAACAGCAGGCCGTCGAGCGCAGCGTCGAACGCGGTTCCGTTCAGCGTTTCACGCGTGATCGGCGGCCCGATGCGCGCCGCAGCAACGTCGGCGATGAACGGCTCGAGTTTTTCAGGGCGCAATGACGTTTGGGCGAGCGCAGTCGCAAGACGTTTGCGCAGCTCGTCCGGCTCGGGCAAGCACGCGAGTCGCGCACGTTGCGCGGCCGCGCTCGGCAGGAAGCGTGCCGGGCTTTCGTAGCCCGCGAGGTTGCCGGTCGCGACCAGCGCATCGAGGCGCCGGCCGACACGCTCGGCCGCTGCGAGCGCCGCATCCGCGCTTTCACCATTGACTGCAATCATCCACCGAGCATCGGAGGCGCCAAGCGCTGCGCGTAGCTCTGCGTCGAGCATGCGCTCGGATAGCGGAATGGGATTGAGGCTGGCGAGCTCCGAGTCCCATAGCATGTCGCGATGAGTGACGAGCGTTGCCGCCGCCACGACCGCAGCGGCTGGAACGACCCAGCGCAGTTTCGCTGCGACCGCAACGATGCGACCGAGGCGCTCGCCCAGCGGCGACACGTCGCGAATGCGAAATCCTGCAGGAAGCAGCGCCGGCAGCACGAAGCGCGTGACGCTCGCCGCGACGACGAGGCCGACGATCGAATAGAGCCCGAGCTGCGCGAGTCCGGGCAGTCCGGAGAACAGCAGCGCCGAGAACCCCGCAATCGACGTCAGCATGCCGAGCCGCACGGTGGGCCAGAACCCGACGAGCCAGTCGCGGCCGCCTGGCGGCTTGCCGTGCCCGGCCTGCACGAAGAGATAGATCGAATAGTCGACCGCCTCGCCGATCAGCGTCGTACCGAATCCGAGCGTGATGCCATGGACGGTGCCGAATCCCAGCGCTACGGCGGCAACGCCGGCGAGTGCGCCACTCACAACCGGAACGAGGCCGAGCGCGAGTGCCGTGAGCGAACGATACGCGACGAGCAGCACGGTCGCGACGACGAGCGTGCTCGCGATCGCGAGGCGCTCGACATCGCGGACGATCATCGCGCGCGAGCGAACGGAGAACACGCCGGGTCCCGTGAGGAGCAGCTTCGCATCGCGTGCGCCGACGCCCGCTGCCGCGTCCGCAAACGCGCGCTCGACCGCGTCCATCGCCTGTGCCTGTGCATCGATGTCGGACCCGCCCGCTCGCGTGCGGGCGATCATGATGGCGCGATTGCCATCGGCCGAGACCCAGACGCCATCCGCGCTGCGCGGCCGTCCCTCGGGCCGCATCCGCTCGAGCGCCGCGAGGAGCTCGCCCGTCGGATCACGCGGAACGAGTGATTTCACCAGCAGTCCCGCCGGCGAAGCAAGGAGATCGAGCGTATCCGCGATCGCGGCCCGCAGACCTTCTACGGTGAAGCGCCCGGGCGTCACGTTGGGGCTCAGGGCATAGCGATGCGCGAGCAGAAATTCACGCTCGCGGGCAAATCCGGACGCTTCCCCGTTTGCGACGGATGTGAAGAGCGGGTGACCGGCGAGCGCCCGCGCGACCGAGCGCGAGATCCCGGCACGTGCTGCGGTGTCGCCGCCCTCGATCCCGATCAGCATCACGCGCGAGAGCGCACCGTCGCGGAGCTGGTCGACGAGCAAGCGCTGCTCGGCGGTCGGCGCTGCGGGAAGGAATGCGGAGAGATCGGCGACGAAGCGCGCGTGCGTCGCCGTCCAGATGCAGAACGCGAGCCCCGCGAGCCAGAGGCCGATGGCGACCCGGCGCGGTCCCATCAGCGCACGGGCGCCGACGAAATCGTCATCACGGAGCGATCGCCATCTGCCTGAAAAATCTCGACCGAGCGCACTTCCGCATCGACGCCGCCGATCTCGATCCGTTCGACGAGCGACGCGAGCGACGCGTCAAGCGGCCGAAGCACGAGGCGCCACTTCGACGCATCGCCGTCGAGCTGCACCGAGTACGTGTGCGAAAGCGAATCGAGGTCTCCTGCGAGCGTGCTGCGGATGCTTTCGACCAGCAGCGCGATGCCCGGATTTTCCCTCAGCCCGAGCGTCCGTTTCCGGCCGCCGCGCTCAAGCGTGACCTGTTTGCGGTCAACGATTACCGTTTCGGGCTTGGGCGATGTCGTCCGCTTTTCGAGCCGATCGGGGGGCGAAAAGAAGAGTTCGCCCGACGAGTCGACGGGCTCGGTAAGCAGCGACAGGTACTTGCGCTCGTGGAATTGCGCGTGCGCGGGACGCTCCTTCGCGAGGCGTTCGAACAGCGCTGCGACGCCCCAGTCCGCGGCCAACGCTCCCGTGATCGTCAGGATCCAGGCGAGCAATGGGGCCAAAGCAGCAATGCCCGACGAGCGTGGCAACCTCAAGAGTGCAGCACCACTCGACACCGTCTTTTTCATGCCGGACGCCGCCAGAGATCGTGGAAGTTGAACCAGTTCGACGGCGCTGCGCGCACGTAATGCTCGAGGCGCTTCGCGTAGCCGGTGACACCTTCCTCGATGCGCCGGCCGCGCTCAGTCCGCGATAGGCCCTCGAGGTCGGTGAAATCGGCGAGCGGCTCGAAGTGGATGTCGTAGCGATTGCCGCCCCGGTACAGGCCCACCATGAAGATCACGCGCCGGCGCAGCGCGGCCGCCATGCGCATCGGGCCGGTGGGGAACGGTGCGGATTCTCCGAGGAAATCGACGCACAGCACCGGCTCGTCTCCAAGCGTGCGATCGGCGAGCACGCCGACAAGCGCGCCGGCGTCGAGCCGTTCCGCAAGCTCGAGCATCGAATCGACGCGCCCGAGCGAGACGACGTCGCGCATCGCGGACGGATCGACCGCCGCGAGCACGGCGTTGATGCGCTGCGCGTTCTCCTCGTACATCGCCATCACGACGCGGCGGTGGCCGAGGTTGCGCCCGCTCGCGCGCATCGCCTCGAAGCTGCCGAGGTGCGAGCCCATCAGGAGCGCGCCGTCGTCGTCGAACACTTCCGCGCCCTGCACGTTGATGTCGAAGAGGTCGAAGCGGTTCTTCAGGAAAAAGATGCGGTCGTGAATCGTCGAGGCGAAGCTCAGGAAGAGGGCGTACTGCTCGCCAAATGTCGGATTGCGTCCAAATACGCGCCGGAGGAAGTCGCGCGAGGCGCGTCGCGCGTCGCCGCCGAACATCTGGAAGTAAAGGGCAATGGCGCCCAACGGAATGCGGGAAAGCGTGCGGCCGACGCGCAGGGATACCCACACCATGCAGCGCACCAACGGAAGGCTCCCGCGCTCGGGGCGCTGCGTCCACTCGGCCGACGGCGTCGACGCGGCCTTCATGAACCGCGCCGTGCCGCAAGCGTACCCGAAGCGACGACGCCGCGCGGCGATCGCACCTCGAAGCGAATACCCCCCGACGGCATATGCGTATGCGACAGGTCGAGTGATTCGCCGGGCGCCACGGTTGCGCGGAACTTCGCCGCGACGATCGTCCAGTGCAGCAGCGAATGCCCGGTCTGCGCTTCGATCGCGGCAAGGACTTCAGTCAGGATGACGACCGCCGGCAAGATCGGCCTTCCGGGAAAATGGCCTTCGAAGGCTGGATGGTCGAGCCCAACGTTCATCTTCTTCGGGCCTGCGCAGCCAGCGCGCGGAGTGCCTCATGCTGCAGCTTGCCCGTGAGTTGACGAGGAAGCCGCTCGACGAGTACGAGCGGGCGCGGCATGAACGCAGCATCGATGCGATCGCGCAGCATTGCATTGACCTGCGACACCGTGAGGCCAGGGGCGACCGCGAACGCCATCAGCCGCCCGACCTCGCTGCGCTCGGCGTCATCGGGCAGGTAGAACGCGGCGTCGAGCACGCCCGGGATGGCGCACAGCTGGTGATTGAGGTAGCTGATCGAGTTGCGCTTTCCCGCGACGTTGACGAGATCGGCAGTGCGTCCATGCAGCAGGAAGCGAGTGCCGTCTCCTTGCAACTCGATGATGTCCATGAGCCGCGTGGGTTGTTCGACGTGACCGCCGCAGACCATCGCCTGGTCACCCTCCGTCCACAGGCGTAACCCCTCGTACGCCTGCCATACGGACGATCGTGTCGTGCGTCGCGTCGCCACCTGGCCGGCTTCGGTACAGCCGTAGATCTCATGGAGCTTCGCTCCTGTGCGCTCCTCGGCCATTCGCGCCAGCGACACGGAGAGCGGCGCGGTCGCCGACACCAGCGTCTCGATGCGTGCCCTCGCACCGCTTTCGAGCCAGGCACGCAAGTGGAAGGGCGTGATGAACAGCGTACGCGGCGAGGGCGTCCGTTCGATCGCCGCATCGATATCCCCCGGGTAATAGAGGCGCTCGGCGGTGAGGATCGCGCCACTTCGCAACGGCAGCAGCACTGTCGACTCAAAGCCGTACATGTGCTGTGGAGGCACCGTACCCAGCACGGTGTGTCCGGAGCCGATTCCGAACCGCTCCGCTTCGAAACGCGCGCCGATGGCCAGCTTGCCCCATGTCTTGAAGTTGGGCTGGGGCTTGCCGGTGGATCCAGATGTGAATACGCACGCGACAACCTGGTCGCAATCGATTTGCGGAATCTCGAATTCGCCGCTCGGAATGCCATCGCCGGCGGGCAATTCCGCGCGCGGCAAGTCGATCCGCGCTGCCGGATCGTCGGATACGAAATAGGCATCCGGCGCGAATTCGCGCATCGACTCGATGACGTTCGGAGTCGTGGTCGGGGGCAGCAGCGAGATTTGCCCGCGAACGATTGCCGCGCACAGCAGCACCGCGAAGTTGTAGCGGTCGGAGCAGACATTGAGGACGTGGCCGCGGTCGGGAAGTGATTCCGCCGTGCTGCGAATGTCGGCGACGAGCATGGCCGCCGTGACCGGCCTGGCGTCGCAATGCGCAGCGATGGCATCAGCCCGATCATGGGCGATCAGCCGCAGGCGCTGCGAGCCGGGTACATGTCGCGGCGCCGTCGAAGGCATCGCGCTCGCTCGCTTCGCTTCAGCGAGGCGCCTCGGGTTGCGCCGTTCCGAAGTGCCGCACGAACGCATGAATGCCGCCAAGGACGCCGCTGCGTTCCCAGTCCGGTAGCGCACGATGGCGCACGAGGTACTCGACGACGAACATCCCTGCGACGAGGACCGGACTCAGGATGTTTGCGAACAGCGACCACGCGACGACGAAGCCGGCGACGTAGAGCACGCACGAAATCACGAAGATCGCCGTGAAGAACAACGTCCACGCGACGGTGACGTTGCGCGTGTACCGCTCGACTTCGAGCGGCAGCGTGCCGTGCATCAGCCGCGCGAAGCGCGTGCAGAGGGCTTCGCGGTCGCCCGTGAGTGTCCGTCCGAACAGGATGGCCAGCGCCAGATTCGCGCCCGCGTTCTCGACGAAGAAAAGTGCGAGGAAGTTGTGCTCGAGACGCGACCAAGCGATCCAGAGCACAACGATGGCTACGACGACGCCTGCCAGGGCAGCGAGCGGACGACGCGAGCGGCGCACGGCAAAGCCAGCGAAGGCGGCCACGGGAATGAGCGAAAGCCAGGCGCCGAGTATCGGTTCGCCGGAACTGTGGACGATTGTGAGATGCGCGGCAACTGCGAAGCTGATTAACGACACGAAGCCGAGCGCCAGAACTGCGCGGCTGCGCGGCACACCGGTCACTTCGTTCTCCGCTCCGCGACGTGCAGGGCGAAGTCGTTGAGCGAACGGAAGATGCGCAGGTTGTCCCGGTCGTCCTCTTTCAGCTTCAGGCCATAGCGCTTCGACGCGACCAAGGCGATTTCGAGAATGTCTATCGAGTCGAGACCGAGCCCTTCCCCGTACAGCGGAGCGGTCGGATCGATCTGGACCGGCTCGACGTCGAGGTTGAGCGCGGAGACGACAAGGCTCGCGATTTCATGGACCAGCCCTGGGTCGGCCTGGCGTCCCTGCACGGGCATATCGTCGATGGAATCCGGCATTTGTCGCTAACCGAAGGCGTCGAAATGATAGCACGCGGTATTTGCCCCAGCCGACGAGGTTTCCCCTCTGCGCAGTGATGGATGAACCGCGACCTTCGTCTCATGGCATTGCACGACCGGGGCGACCCGGCTCCATCATTGCCTGGCACTTCTGCGCCGGCGTGCGCGCGATAACGGCGCGGTCAGCAACGCGAGTCGCGGCTGCACCGCCGAAATAGTGATCGGTCACCGCGACGAATCCCGCTGGGAACGCCAACAACACCGCGCTAAAAGTTCAACAATCAGCACAACAATCGCCGGGCCTTCGCGCCATGCCGCCATCATCGAGGGATGGGCGACCGACCAAGTACAGCAGTCCGGCTCGGAAGCTCGTTCTGGGTTTTCTCCGGCTCGTTTGCGAAGAACTGCCGCAG
>DASXPO010000238.1:0-35925 GCA_036493535.1 Casimicrobiaceae bacterium | reverse complement strand
TCCGGCCACGCCCTTTCTGGGCGGCGAGCGATTGGGCGCGCTCGATATTCTCGCGGCCGTCGTGTCGAAGTGGTCGGGATCGCGCAAACATCTCGCGCAATCGCGGTCGGCGTTTCACGCCCTGCTCGAAAGGATCGAGGCCGATCCGGTGATCGCGCGCATCTTCGTGCGCCATTGGCCGGCCAAGCCGTGACGTAGAAATTCGAGCGCGGCGCCGCTTCGCCGAGTCATTGGCGTATGCTGGCGATATCGGAAACGGGGAATCGTCATGGTCGTCTGTCCCATCGCCATCGCCGTCGGATGCAGGAAGTGCCCGGCGTTTTCGGTCTGTCCGTTGAAGAACGTCATCGGCGATTACCGGCTCCAACCGCCGCCGCCGCCGCCGCCGGTGCAAGCGCCAGCCACCAAATCGCCCCGGTCCAAAACGCGGAGCAAACGCGCACGCACGCGGCGGCCGCGCAAACGCTGACAGCGCGGCGGCGCCTAGCGCAGGACCGATCGTGACCGATCGCGTGCTCGCCGACGCGGTCGTTGTCGTCCATCTCGCATTCATCCTGTTCGTCATGGGCGGCGGCGCCGCAGTGCTCGCATGGCCGCGCCTCGCGTGGCTTCATTTGCCCGCGGTGATCTGGGCTGCGTACGTTGAGTTCACGTCGACGATCTGTCCGCTGACGCCGCTCGAGAATCTGTTGCGCGTACGCGCCGGACAATCGGGTTACGAAGGCGATTTCGTCGAGCGTTATGTACTGCCGATCATCTACCCATCGGGATTGACGCCGCACGTGCAGACGATCCTCGGCATCGTCGTCGTTGCGGTCAACGGTGCTTTCTATGCGATTGCGTGGCGGCGCCCGAGCGCGAAGCTAGCCAAGCGCAAGTCCGGCAGGAACCCGACTCTGTAATCTCGAGACGCATGCCGATTCGATCAATGACGTGACCAAACCGCATGCCTCCGCGTACGTTAGCACCCGGAAATTGATCGCCGCCGGATCGGCGCCACGATCGCGGGCCCTTGCGCGCCCGGCCTTTCGCGAATGAGGAATCGTTTCAAGTCGCGACGAGTTTGCGATGCGCTTGTACGCTCATCAGCACGCCGAGGCCGATGAAAAGCGAAATCATCGCGGTGCCGCCATAGGAAACGAGCGGCAACGGGACACCGACGACCGGCAGCAACCCGCTCACCATGCTCATGTTGACGAATGCGTAGGTGAAAAACATCAACGTGATCGCACCGGCGAGCAAGCGGGCGAACAGCGTCGATGCATTCGCTGCGATCATCATGCCGCGGGCGATCAACAACAGGTAGAGAATGAGCAGGACGGCGTTGCCGATAAGTCCGAACTCTTCTCCGAAAACCGCGAAAATGAAATCGGTATGCCGCTCCGGTAAAAAATCGAGATGCGTTTGCGTTCCGTTCAACCAGCCTTTCCCGGCGACACCGCCCGAGCCGAGTGCGATCGAGGCCTGCGTCGAGTGATAGCCGGCGCCGAGCGGGTCTCGCGTCGGATCGAGGAAGGTGAGAATCCGCTCGCGCTGGTAGTCGTGAAGGTGCTGCCAGACCATGGGACCCAGTGCTGCGCCGAGCGCAACGAGCCCGACCATGATTTTCCACGACAGCCCGGCAAGATAGAGAACATAGAAGCCCGACGCGGCGATCAGCAGCGCCGTGCCGAGATCCGGCTGACGCTTGATGAGATAGACGGGCACGACGATCAACACGGCGGCCACCACGAAATCGGTCCAGCCGATGCGGCCTTCGAATTTCTGGAAATACCACGCGAGCATCAGCGGCAGCGCGATCTTCATGAGCTCGGAGGGCTGAAAGCGCGCCACGCCGAAGTTGAGCCAGCGCCGCGAGCCGTTGACGACGACGCCGAACATCGCGACGCCGAACAGCATCAGGACCGCGATGACGTATAGAGGAACGGCGGCGCGGGCGAGCGTTTGCGGTGGAATATTCGCGAAGAGCCACATCAGCACAATCGCGAAGCCGAAGCTCAGCAACTGACTCGTCACGCGCGGGACGCTCTGATCCGCGGCGGAGAAAAGGGTCACCAGCCCGACGCCGACGATCGCCAGCGCGCAGACGAACAGCATGCGATCGATCCGGCGCGTCAGCGCTTCCCAAATGCGCGACAGCAGTTGAAAGGAAATCAGGCTTTGGGCGGCGTCCATTGAGTTCCAGGAACCTGTCTCAATCGCTTTCGTCGTCGCCCGTGCGTTCCTGCACGATCGGCGCCGCTTCGGGTCCGCCCTCGCCGAGCAGGAAGTAATCGAACACCTTGCGCGCGACGGGCGCGGCCGCCTGCGCGCCGAATCCGCCGTTCTCGACCAACACCACCACGGCAATCCGCGGCTTATCGGCTGGCGCGTACGCCATGAACCAGGCATGATCGCGGAGCCGCTCGTCGACCTTGTGCTCCGAGTATTTTTCGCCCTTGAGCGAGAACACCTGCGCCGTTCCCGTCTTGCCGCCGCTCACGTATTTCGCGCCGCGGAATGCTGCGGCGCTCGTCCCTTCCTTGTTCACGCCAACGAGCGCATTCTTGATGATCGCGAGATGCTCGGGCCTGACGTTCAAGTTCGATGCCGGCTCGCGCGCGATCTCGCGGATCTCGCCGGTCTTCAGGTTTTGAACCGACTTCACGAGATGCGGCATATAACCGACGCCGTCGTTGGCGATCATCGCGATCGCATGCGCCTGCTGGATCGGCGTGAATGCGTTATAGCCCTGGCCGATGCCGGCGGATATTGAGTCGCCCAGATACCATTTGCGATGCTCGTCGCGATAGTTCTTGCCCGCGAAACGCTGGCGCTTCCATTCACGCGACGGCAACACGCCGGTCAGCTCGCCTTCGATATCGATGCCGGTCTTCTGTCCGAAGCCCAGGCGCGACATGAACGCCGCCGTGACGTCGATGTCGGTCTCGTTGGCGAGCGTGTAATAGTAGGTATCGCACGACACGACAATCGACTTGTACATGTCGACGCTGCCGTGCCCGCCGGGCTTGTCGTCCCGGAACCGGTGCGCTTGTCCGGGAATCTGGAAAAAGCCGGGATCGAAAATCGTCTGCGTCGCGCTGCGCTTGCCCGACGTCAGCGCGGAAAGCGCGAGGAACGGCTTAATCGTCGAGCCGGGCGGATATGCGCCGCGAAGGGGGCGATTGAGCAGCGGCTTGTCGATCGACTCGTTCAATTCCTGCCAGTTCGCCGGGTCGATGCCGTCGACGAAGAGGTTCGGATCGAATCCCGGCTTCGAGACGAATGCGAGCACGTCGCCCGAGCGCGGGTCGATGGCGACCAGCGCACCGCGCCGATCGCCGAACGCCGCTTCCGCCACTTGCTGCAGCCGGACATCGAGCGACAGCTTCAAATTGTTGCCGGAGATCGGCGCCGTCCGCGACAGCGTGCGCACGGCGCGGCCGTTGGCATCGACTTCGACTTCCTCCCAACCGGTCGTCCCGTGCAGCTCGCGTTCGTAGGAAAGCTCGACGCCGACCTTGCCGATGTAATCGGAGCCCTTGTAGTTCGCGGCCTCGTCCCAATCGGCGATGCGTTCGACGTCCTTGTCGTTGATCCGCCCGATGTAACCGACGACATGCGATGCGACCTCGGCAAACGGATACTGGCGGAACAGCCGCGCTTTTATTTCGACGCCGGGGAACCGATAACGATGAACGGCGAAGCGCGCGACTTCCTCGTCGGACAGCCGCGTGCGAAGTGGAAGGCTTTCGAAGTTCCTCGATTCCTCGAGCAACTTGCGAAACCGCTTGCGGTCTCGCGGCTGCACGTCGACGATCCCCGAGAGCGCGTCGATCGTCTCGTCCAGGTTCTTGATGCGCGACGGCGTGATCTCGAGCGTGTAGCCCGAATAGCTTTGCGCAAGCACGATGCCGTTGCGGTCGGTGACGACGCCGCGATTGGGCACGATTGGGACGATCGCGATGCGATTCGTCTCGGCCAGCGTCTGGTAATGCTTGTGCTGGACGACCTGCAAATAGAAAAAACGCGCGAACAACCCGGCGAATGCCGCGAGCACGAGAAACGCCGCGACGCCCAGCCGACGGCGGAAGTAGAAGCGATCGCGCTCGACGGTCGAAAAATTGCCGCCGGTGTCGCGACTTCCGAAACCTCGACCCCTCGATGTGAATAGCGTCCGCGCCATGGATCAGCGTTTGGCCGATGAACGGTTCGGACGCTGCGGATATTGCAGCAATACCGACAGCACGGGCCACAGCAGCGCACCGACCAGAGGCGGCACGACGTAGGTCCAACGCGGCAGCGGCGCACCGCCGACGATGCGAACCAGCAGCACGATCATCGCGCACAACGCGAGCAACGCCGCGACCTGCACCGCCTGTTGCCACAGCGGGAAGCGGAGCACGCGGCGACGGAAATAATCGGCTGCGTACGCGAGCACCGCGTAGGCAAGCGCGTGTTGGCCGAACACCGTCGCGTCGGCCACGTCCATGATCAGACCGACGAACCACGCGGTCCCGACGCCGACGTAGCGCGGCTCGCGAATGCACCAGTAAAGCAGCACGAGTGCCAGCACGTCGGGTCGCAGCGCCGTCGCTGCGACCCCCAAGGGAAGGATATTCGCGAGCAGCGCAATGAAGAGCGTCAGCAGAATGAACGACGGCTTGACCGGGCGCAGGATCTCCTCGGAACGCGCCGGGCCCAGAGCCGAAACGTTGGGCAGCACTCTCATCGCGCGCTCATCCCCGCCGTCCTCGACGGCCCTTCTTCACCGATTCGGTTTCGGCGGGCTCCTCCGGCCGCGTCGGCTGTGCCGCGTCGCGTCCGAGCACGAGCAGGAACTGGCTGCGGTCAACGCCCGCCAACGGCTTGCACGCGATGCGGGCAAACATCTGACCGGTATCGCGATCGATGTCGACGACCTCGGCGACCGCAAGTCCCGCCGGATACGTGCCATCGATGCCCGACGTCACCAGGCGGTCGCCCACTTTGATGTCCGCGGACGGCGCGGTGAATCGCAATTCCGGCGATCGGCCGGTGCCATTGCCGAACAAAAGGCTACGAATACCGCTGCGCTCAATTTTCACGGGGACGGCGTAATCGCGCTCGGTGAGCAATGTCACTTCGCCCATCATCGGATACGCACGCGTAACCTGGCCAACGACACCGAGCTCGTCGATCACCGCATCGCCCGCCTTGACGCCCGCATCGACACCTTTGTTGATGAAAACCTTCTGGCTGAATGGATCGCGGCCCATGTAGAGCACTTCCGCCGCGATGGCCGCGTGCGGATAGCGGCGCGCCGTATCGAGCAGTGCCTTCAACCGCACATTTTCTCCCTCGAGCAGCGCAGCCGAGCTGGCGCGCGGCGTCTGCGCAGCCAACTGCTCTTTCAAGCGCGCATTTTCATCGGCGAGCTGACGCTTCGATCCGAAATAATCGGCGACATAATTGAACGCTTCGCTGGGCAAGAGGATCGCGCGCTGAAACGGATACAGCGCAATGGCCACGACTTGCCGGACGCCTTCGAGATAACGAAAACGCGTGTCGGCGAACAAGAGCGCGATCGAGAGAAGTCCCAGAAGCGCGAGCCGCGAAAGCGGGCTCGGGCCGCGATGGAAGAACGCGGGCGGCTCGACTGAAATGTGTTGCATCAAACGCTTCTAATCTGCCGTTGTTCGCCAAGCCCCGTGACGATCAGACGGCCGCTATCGCTCCCTTTAGCATTTCTTCGGACCCTAGTCCGAAGTGAAAATCGTCTGCAGCTTTTCCATGTTCTCGAGTGCCTTGCCGCAGCCGCGTACCACGCATGTCAACGGATCGTCGGCGACGATCACCGGCAGTCCGGTCTCTTCCATCAGCAGCCGGTCGACGTCGCGCAACAGCGCGCCGCCGCCAGTTAACACCATCCCGCGCTCGGCGATATCGGCGCCAAGCTCGGGCGGCGTTCGCTCGAGCGCGCTCTTGACCGACGACACGATACTGTTCAGCGGATCGGTCAGCGCCTCGAGAATCTCGTTCGACGACACGGTGAAGCTCCGCGGAATGCCCTCGGCGAGATTGCGGCCCTTCACTTCCATCTCTTTCACTTCGGAACCGGGGAACGCCGAGCCGATCGTCTTTTTGATCTGCTCGGCGGTTGTCTCGCCGATCAGCATGCCGTAATTGCGGCGGATGTAGTTGACGATCGCTTCGTCCCACTTGTCGCCGCCGACGCGAACGCTTCCCGCATAGACCATGCCACCGAGCGAGATCACGCCGACTTCGGTCGTTCCGCCGCCGATATCGACCACCATCGACCCGGTTGCGTCTCCGACCGGCAGATCGGCGCCGATCGCCGCGGCCATCGGCTCCTCGATCAAGTACACCTTCGATGCGCCGGCGCCCAACGCCGATTCGCGAATCGCACGACGTTCCACCTGGGTCGATCCACAGGGCACGCAAATGATGATTCGCGGGCTGGGCGAAAAAAGGCGCGAATCGAGCACCTTCTTGATGAACTGCTTCAGCATTTGCTCGGTCACGGTGAAATCGGCAATGACACCGTCTTTCATCGGGCGGATCGCAGTGATGTTGCCCGGCGTTCGGCCGAGCATCTGTTTGGCGGCCAAGCCGACTTCCTGGATGACTTTCTTGCCGTTGGGCCCGCCTTCCTGCCGAATCGCCACCACCGACGGCTCATTTAGCACGATGCCCTTGCCGCGGACGTAAATCAGCGTATTGGCCGTGCCGAGGTCGATCGCGAGATCGCTGGAAAAATAGCCCTTGAAGAAATCGAACATGGATGCGAGTGCCCGCGAAACGAGAGCTTCACGCGCGCCTCCCTGTCGGCGCGGGCTTAGGCTGCCCGAAAGAATGGCGGCTATGATAACCTATAGTCCGTCGCTTTCGCACTGATTTGATGCGGTTTTATGACGAATTCCGGCCCGGGCGACAGGCCGGGGCCTGATGTTTTCGGCGTTTCGTCCGAACCGTCGGCCGGTGTCCGGCTCCCCTCTCATGGCGCTTACCCTCGACGACGTGTTGCGGATCGCACATCTCGCGCGAATCGAGATCGACGCGGATGCCGCGCGTGACGTGCATGCAAAGCTCGAGGCGATTTTTGCGTTGATCAACGAGCTTCAATCGATCGATACGGCGGGCATCGAGCCGATGTCGCATGCGCAGGATGTGACGGCGCCTTTTCGTGAGGACGCGGTGACCGAAAGCGATCGCCACGCCGATTACCAACGCGTCGCGCCAGCCGTCGAAGACGGGCTGTATCTGGTGCCGCGGGTCATTGAATAACGCGTGATTGACGCCACGATCGTCGAGCTTGCGCAGGCGCTCCGTTCCCGGCGCGTTTCGAGCGTCGAATTGACGGGCGTGGCGTTGGCACGCATCGAGCGTGCGCAACAACGCCTCAACGCGTTCATCACGATCGATCGCGACGGCGCGATGGAGGCTGCGCGTGCGGCGGATGTCGCGTTGCAAAGCGGCGATAACGGACCGCTCGCCGGCATCCCGATCGCGCACAAGGACGTGTTGATGACCGTGGGACTCAAGACGACGTGCGGCTCGCGGATGCTCGCGAATTTCGTCGCGCCCTACGATGCGTTCGTCGTCGAGCGATTACGCCAAGCCGGGACGGTGCTCGTCGGCAAGACGAACATGGACGAATACGCGATGGGCTCGTCGACCGAGACGTCATGGTTCGGACCGGCACGCAACCCGTGGAATCCGCAATACGTTGCGGGCGGCAGCTCCGGGGGGTCGGCGGTCGCGATTGCCGCGCGTCTCGTGCCCGCTGCGACGGGGACTGACACCGGCGGATCGATTCGCCAACCAGCGTCGTTTTCCGGAATTTGCGGCCTGAAGCCCACCTACGGCGCCTGCTCGCGCTATGGCTTGGTGGCATTCGCGTCGAGCCTTGATCATCCCGGGCCATTCGCCCGAACCGCCGAGGATTGCGCAGTGCTGTTGAACGCAATGGCGGGCCACGATCCCCGCGACTCGACATCGCTCGATCGGCCGCGCGAAGACTACACGCGCTCGCTGCGTGAATCGCGCGGGGCGCGACCGCTCGACGGAATTCGCGTCGGTCTGCCCGACCAATATCGAGGCGAAGGGATCGATGCGGAGGTCGCCGCGGCGGTCGACGTCGCCATCGCGGAGCTCGAGAAGCTGGGTGCGACGATCAAATCCCTTCATCTGCCGGCGGTCAAATATTCCGTGCCGGTGTATTACGTGATTGCGCCGGCGGAAGCGTCGTCGAACCTGTCGCGTTTCGACGGCGTGCGCTACGGACATCGCGCGACGCGCTACAAAGATTTGATCGACATGTACAAGAAAACGCGCGCAGAGGGGTTCGGCGCCGAAGTGAAACGCCGCATTCTGGTCGGGACGTATGTGCTGTCGCACGGCTATTACGACGCCTATTACCTGAAAGCGCAAAAGGTGCGCCGCTTGATCGCCGACGACTTTCGTCGCGCGTACGCGGAATGCGATGTGATCGTAGGACCGACGGCGCCGAGTCCGGCGTTCAAGATCGGCGTCAACGCGGACGATCCGGTTCAGATGTACCTGAACGACATTTTTACCATCGCCGCCAATTTGACCGGCGCGCCGGCCATCTCGATTCCGTGCGGATTTAGCCGAGACGGTCTGCCGATCGGATTACAGCTACAGGCGAATCATTTCGCCGAGGCCCGGCTTTGCGACGTCGCGCATCGCTATCAAAGCGCGACCGATTGGCACAAAAGGATCCCCACGCTCGCCGAAAGTACGGACTCGCTGCCCCCCGAGGGCGCTCAATGAGCCCCTTGGGGCGGCCCTGCGGCGCACATCGTCGCGCGCCGCCCGGGGATCGACGATCATGAAGTGGGAAATCGTCATCGGACTCGAGACGCATGCGCAGCTCTCCACCATTTCGAAGATTTTTTCCGGCGCCGCGACAATCTTCGGCGCCGCGCCCAACGCACAAGCGTCGGCCGTCGACATCGCACTGCCAGGCGTGCTGCCGGTCATCAACAAAGGCGCCGTCGAGCGCGCGATTCGCTTCGGGCTGGCCGTGGGCGGAACGATCAACGCGCGCAGCGTCTTTGCGCGCAAGAATTACTTTTATCCCGATTTGCCGAAAGGCTATCAGATTTCGCAGTACGAGATTCCCGTCGTCGCAGGCGGCTCGGTGACGATCGCGACGGACACCGGCGAAAAGCGCATTCGGCTGACGCGCGCGCATCTCGAGGAAGACGCGGGCAAGAGCCTGCACGAGGATTTCCATGGCATGACGGGCATCGATCTCAATCGGGCCGGCACCCCGCTGTTGGAGATCGTATCCGAGCCCGACATGCGCAGCGCCGCCGAAGCGGTCACTTATGCGAAAGCACTGCATGCCCTGGTGCGCTGGATCGGCATTTGCGACGGCAACCTGCAGGAAGGCAGTTTCCGCTGCGACGCGAACGTTTCGGTCCGGCCCGCGGGCAGCGACACGCTCGGTACGCGCTGCGAGATCAAGAACCTCAACAGCTTTCGTTTTCTGCAGCACGCGATCGAGTTCGAGGCGCGCCGTCAGATCGAGCTGATCGAAGACGGCGGTCGCGTCGTTCAGGAGACGCGCCTTTATGATCCCGACCGCAACGAAACGCGCTCGATGCGTACCAAAGAAGACGCGCACGATTATCGATACTTCCCCGATCCGGACCTGCCGCCGCTCGTGGTGGACGACGCGTGGATCGAGAAGATTCGAGCCGAGATGCCTGAGCTGCCGGACGCGATGAGAGACCGCTTCGAGCGCGAATATGGTCTAACCCGTCACGAATCCGTTGGAGCCACCGGGGGCGCTGATATCGCGCGCTACTTCGAGGCCACTGTACGCGCACCAGTGGACGCGAAACTAAGCGGGCGATCGGTCGCCCATTGGATCCTTGGCGAGGAGACCGCAGCACTTAACCGCGACGAGATTGAAATCGACGAGTCGCCCGTCAAGCCCGATGCGCTCGCGCGCCTGCTGTCGCGCGTTCAAGACGGCACGATCTCGGGCAAGATCGCGAAGGATGTGTTCGACGCCATGTGGGCGGGCGAAGGCGACGCGGACGCGATCATCGAGCGCAAGGGACTGCGGCAAATCTCCGACAAAGGCGCGATCGAGAAAATCGTCGACGATGTGCTCGCGGCGAATGCGGAAATCGTCGCCGAAGTCCGAGCAGGTAAGGAAAAAGCGTTTAACTCGCTCGTGGGCCAAGTGATGAAGGCGTCGAAAGGTAAGGCCAACCCCGCTCAAGCCAACGCGATTCTGAAGCGGAAGCTGGGTGGTCGCTAAACGAAACGTCGCACCGCGCGGGTTCGCCGCGGCGTCGATTGTGGCGCTTACGCTGAGCGGGTGCGCGCAGCAACCAGTCGCTTCACAACCTGCTGAGCCGGCAGCGCCGGCGATCCAGCCTCCGGCTGCTACGCCGCCGAAGTCCACGGCTGCGCCGCCGGAGAGGGAAGAAAAGCCTTCATCTCCGATCGAGCGAGGACGCGTATCGGTCTACGGCGCCGAGTTCGCCGGAAAGAAGACAGCGAGCGGCGATCGCTTCGATCCGGAGGCCATGACCATGGCACACCGCACGCTGCCGTTCGGCACGCTCGTGCGAGTGACCAACGTCGAAAACGGCCGCAGCGTCGAGGTGAGGGTCAACGATCGCGGCCCTGCCATTGCCGGTCGCATCGCCGATCTTTCACTTGCGGCGGCGCGCAAGATCGACATGATCCAGAACGGCGTCGTCGACGCGATTTTGGAAGTTGTCGAGCCACCGCCGCATTGACGACGGTCACGAGAGCAGCGGTTTGTACCGCGGCCGATGTGGGCGCGCGCCCTCCTCGCCCAATCGTCTACGCTTGTCCGCCTCGTATTCCTGATAATTGCCGACAAAAAACGACCACTGCGAGTCGTCTTCGGCGGCCAGAATGTGCGTCGCGATCCGATCGAGGAACCAGCGATCGTGCGAGATCACGAGAACGCTGCCGGCGAATTCGAGCAACGCTTCCTCCAGCGCGCGCAGCGTCTCGACGTCGAGATCATTCGACGGCTCGTCGAGCAAAAGAACGTTCCCACCTTGCAGCAGCGTCGCAGCGAGATGCAGCCGTCCGCGCTCGCCGCCGGAGAGCGATCCGACTCTCTTTTGTTGATCGGGGCCTTTGAAGTTGAAACGCCCCAGGTAGGCGCGCGACGGCATCTCGAAGCGTCCCACCGTCAAGATATCCTGACCGCCGGATATCGCCTCCCACGCCGTCTTGTCGTTAGGCAATGCTTCGCGCGTCTGATCGACGACCGCGAGTTGCACCGTCGGTCCGATGACGATCTCGCCGCCGTCGGGCTTTTCCTTGCCGCTGATCATCTTGAAAAGCGTCGTCTTACCGGCGCCGTTCGGTCCGATGATGCCGACGATCGCACCCGGCGGAATTGCGAACGCAAGCTTGTCGATCAACAGACGATCGCCGTAACCCTTGCTGACATCGCGAAATTCGATGACGGCGTTTCCCAGCCGCTCCGCGACGGGAATGAAGATCTCTTGCGTCTCGTTTCGTTTCTGATGCTCGTAGGACGCCAGATCCTCGAACCGCGCGATCCGCGCCTTGCTCTTCGCCTGGCGGCCCCGCGCATTCTGCCGCACCCATTCCAACTCTTTTTGCATCGCCTTGATGCGTGCAACCTCCTGCTTCGCTTCGGTCGCGAGCCGTTGTTCCTTCTGCTCGAGCCACGACGAATAGTTCCCCTTCCACGGAATGCCGTAGCCACGATCGAGCTCGAGGATCCACTCGGCGGCGTTGTCGAGGAAGTAACGATCGTGCGTGACGGCGACGACGGTGCCCGGAAATTTTTGCAGGAACTGCTCGAGCCAATCGACGCTTTCGGCGTCCAGATGATTGGTCGGCTCGTCAAGCAACAGCATGTCGGGCTTCGACAGGAGTAGCCGGCAAAGCGCGACGCGCCGCTTCTCACCGCCCGACAGAGTCGCGATCGTCGCGTCCCATGGCGGCAAGCGAAGCGCGTCGGCCGCGATGTCCATTTGGAGATCGGCACCGCCGCCCGAGGTGGCGATGATCGCCTCGTACTTCGCTTGCTCCGCCGCGAGCTTGTCGAAATCGGCGTCCGGCTCCGCGTACGCCGCATAAATCGCCTCGAGCTTCGCCTTGGCATCGGTCAAGTCGGCCAAGCCTTCCATCACTGCGTCGCGGACACTCAACTGCGGATCGAGCCCGGGCTCCTGCGGCAAAAATCCGATGCGCAGATCGGGCATCGGCACCGCTTCGCCATCGTATTCGTTGTCGACGCCCGCCATGATCCGCAATAGCGTCGATTTGCCGGCGCCGTTCAATCCCAGCACGCCGATCTTGGCGCCGGGAAAGAACGACAGCGAGATGTCCTTCAGAATGACGCGCTTGGGCGGAATGATCTTGCCCACGCGGTTCATCGTGTAAACGTATTGCGCCATTGCAGCGTACCGCGAGATTCGGAACGGGATTATCGCAGCCCGGCCGTCGCGGCGGCTTTACAAAATAAACGAGGCGGCCGCGGCCACCTCGTTTTCCCTGAGCGATGCTCGTTTTATCTCATTGCGCTCGTCGGCACGACGTTCACCGACGGACTGACTGTCTGTGTGGTCGCGACCTTGCCCGAAGCAGCGTCGGCGTTCGCCTTGAGCGTCCGCCACCGTTGCTTGTCGGCATCGTATTTGGCTGCGACGCCCAGGCTTTCCTGCTTTTTCGATTCGAGCAACGCGTTCGTCTTCGCGAGCTCGCCATCGACGCTTTCGAGCTCGCGCTCGACCGCGAGCGGCGTGCCCTTGCTGCCGGACGATTGCTTTTTTTCGTTCAATTCCGCTTGGCGCTTCGCGAGCGCGGCGGCGTAGACGCGCGCGGATTGCGTCTGACCGTCGATCGTCGTCAGGGCGCGGGTGCGTGCGAGATCCAGATCTTCTTCCCGGGTATACGACGCGAGGAGCGCGCGATCGCGGCGCCCGAGAATTTCTTGTTGCTTCATTTCCTGTTTCTGGCGTTCGACCTCCGCCGCACGTGCGCGGATTTCGTCGCCCGTCAACGCCGGATCGACTTTCTTGAAGGCGCGACCCTGCTTGTCGAGCTCGACGTGCGCGCCGTTGACCGCGTTGGAGGGCATCTTGTCCGAATAGTGAACGAGGCCTTTCTCATCGACCCATTTGTAAGTGGCGCCGTGGACATCGCGTGACACGGCATAAGTGAGCGCGAGGAAAAGTAGCAGGCCGGCGAGCAACACCGAGCGCTTCCAGCCGGCGTCCGTTGCCGGCCCACGGGTCGCGTGGGTCGGTTGTCCGTCATGCGGATATGGCAAATGTCTGCTCATCGGTTTTCGCCCTTGATCGGGTTCAGCGCGCGCCGTATTGCATGCGGTACGCGGCCACTGCCGGTCCATACTGCGTCAAGTCACTGCGTCCTTTGATAAACGTCATCACATCATCCAGCGTAGCGATCGCCACGACGGGAATGCCCAGGTCCTCCTGAACTTCCCGCACGGCCGAACGCTCTCCCTGCCCGCGTTCCATCCGGTCCAACGCAATCAACACGCCGGCCGGTCTTGCATGCTGCGACCGGATGAGCTCGACCGATTCGCGCACCGAGGTTCCCGCGGTGATGACGTCGTCGACGATGACGATACGTCCCTTCAACGGCGCGCCGACGAGCGTTCCACCTTCACCGTGATCCTTGCGCTCCTTGCGGTTGTAGCTGTACGGCAAATTGTGCCCAATTTCGGCCAGGCCGATGGCGGTCGCCGCCGCCAGCGTGATGCCCTTGTACGCCGGTCCGAAAAGCCCGTCGCAGGGCAGCCCCGACTCGGCAAGCGCCCGCGCATAAAAACCGCCGAGCTCTCGCAGACTCTCGCCGTCGTTGAACAAACCGGCGTTGAAAAAGTACGGGCTGTTGCGACCTGCCTTCGTAACGAATTCACCGAAACGTAGCACTTCGCGTGCCAATGCGAACGCGAGAAAATCCTGACGAAAGTCACTCATCCGTGCACCAAGTTTAGGACGTTTTTTCGAGTATAGCGAACCCAAATCGACGCTCCTGTACACTTTCCATCATTGCAATTTGTAGCGCACGATGCGAATCATTACGCTCAACGTCAACGGTCTGCGCGCAGCCGGGCGAAAAGGTTTCGCACGTTGGCTCGCGCGCGCTGAGCCGTGGGATGTCGTCTGCGTTCAAGAAATCAAATGCCTCGAATGCGACGTGCCGAGAAATTTGCGCACGCCGCGCAAAGCCCACGCATCGTTTCACGCTGCGGAGCGCAAAGGCTACAGCGGAGTCGCGCTCTATTCGAAGCTGCCGCATCGCCACACCGCTGGATTCGGACACGCCGAATTCGATTCCGAAGGACGTTTTCTTCAAGCGGATTTCGCCGACGTGTCGGTCGTGAGCCTGTACTTGCCGTCTGGGTCGAGCGGCCCGCATCGACAGGCGTCGAAATACCGCTTCCTCGACGCGTTTCTGCCGCATCTCTCGCGGCTCGTCGGCTCGGGTCGTGAAGTGATTCTTTGCGGTGACTGGAACATCGCGCATCAGCCGATCGACCTCAAGAATTGGCGCGGTAACCAGAAGAACTCGGGGTTCCTGCCCGACGAGCGTGCCTGGCTCTCGCGCGTGTTCGACGATCTCGGATTCGTCGACGTGTTTCGCCGCGTCGATCCGCGCCCCGAGCAGTACACGTGGTGGTCCAATCGCGGGCAGGCGTGGAAGAAGAACGTCGGTTGGCGCATCGATTACCAGATTGCCACGCCGACGATCGCCGCGTCCGCACACGCCGTGTCGATCTACAAGAATCGCCGCTTCTCCGATCACGCGCCGCTGACGGTCGACTATCACTTCGATCTCCGCTGATCGCGCCGACCGACGCGCCGCCAGAGCGTATCTCGATCGCATGCTGCGCATTTCCGGCCTGACGCTTTTGCGCGGCACCAAGACGCTTCTCGACGGCGCGAATCTCGCACTGCCCGTCGGCCACAAGGCCGGCGTAATCGGCGCGAATGGTTGCGGAAAGTCCAGTTTGTTCGCCGCGATTCGCGGTGAGCTTCCACCCGACGCGGGCACGATCGACGTTCCGCCGAAATGGACCCTCGCGCACGTCGAGCAAGAGACGCCCGCCGTTTCGACACCGGCCATCGAATACGTGATCGACGGCGATCGCGCGCTTCGCGTCGTCGAGCATGCGCTTGCGGCCGCGAGCGCCGATCATCGACCGAGCCACGCCGCGGAGGCCGATGCGCACGGCAGCCGGCTCGCGGAGCTCCATCACCGCTTCGAAACGCTCGGCGGCTACGGCGCACGCGCCCGCGCCGCGACGTTGCTGGCCGGTCTCGGCGTGCCGGAGGAACGGCAAACCGATGCGGTGGCGGGCTTTTCCGGTGGCTTCCGCATGCGCTTGAACCTCGCGCGAGCACTGATGTGTCCGTCCGACTTGCTATTGCTCGACGAGCCGACGAACCACCTCGATCTCGATGCGGTGTTGTGGCTCGAAGACTGGCTCGGACGCTACCCGGGCACGCTGCTGCTCATCACGCACGATCGCGATTTTCTGGACGCGGTCGTGCGCACGATCGTCCATTTCGACGAGCGCAGGCTGCGTGTCTACGCGGGCAACTATTCGCAGTTCGAGACCGAGCGTGCGCAGGCGCTTGCGCAGCAACAAGCCGCCTATTCGAAGCAGCAGCGCCAGATTGCGCACTTGCAGACATTCGTCGATCGGTTTCGCGCCAAGGCCACGAAGGCGAAGCAGGTTCAGAGCCGCATCAAGGCGATCGAGCGGATGGAGTCGATCGCCGCCGCCCACGTCGACAGTCCGTTCGAGTTCGCTTTCGCGCCTGCAGGCGTGAGCGCACGTCAACTCGTTCGTCTCGATCACGCGGCGCTCGGTTACGGCGACACGCCGGTGCTGGCCGATGTCGAGTGGAGCCTTCTTGCGGGCGCGCGAATCGGCTTGCTGGGTCCCAACGGCGCCGGCAAGTCGACGCTGTTGAAGACGATCGCAGGTGTGCTCGCGCCGCTGGCGGGTGATCGTTTCGCGCATCAAAATCTGCGCATCGGCTATTTCGCGCAGCATCAAGTCGAGGCGCTCCGTGTCGACGATTCGCCGCTTGGGCATCTGCAGCGCCAAGAGCCCGCAAGTCGCGAGCAAACGCTACGCGACTATCTCGGCGGCTTCGATATCCGCGGCGACATGGCCACATCCCCCGTCGCGCAACTATCTGGCGGCGAGAAGGCACGGCTCACCTTGGCGTTGATCGTGCGTGAGCGTCCCAATCTGTTGCTGTTGGACGAACCGACGAATCACCTGGACATCGACATGCGCGAAGCGCTGACGGAAGCGCTGCAGGACTACGACGGCGCGCTCGTCGTCGTCGCGCACGACCGTCATCTGTTGCGCGCAACCGCCGACGAATTGTGGATCGTCGTCGATGGACGCGTCACACCGTTCGACGGCGACCTCGACGACTATGCCGATTGGGTGCAGAAACGCCAGCGGCGCGGTCAACCCGACGGGCACGAAACGATGCGGCCGGCGGAGGAGCGGCGTGCGCAGAAGCGGGCGGAAGCCGATGCGCGGGCGCGCCGCTCATCGGCGCGTAAGCCGCTGCTAACCCGACAAGCGGCGCTCGAGCAGCAGATGGAAACGCTGAATACCGAAAAACGAACGCTCGATGCCTGGCTCGCGACGAGCGACGCGTATGCCGAAGACGCTCGCGAGACGTTGAAGGCGAATCTTGCCCGGCAAGGCGAGCTTACGTGGGAACTTGCGCGTCTCGAAGGCGAATGGCTCGAGCTCGCCGAGGCATTGGAAAAAGCGTCCTAACCGACGAGGGGGCCCGGTCGGTAGAACAGATAGAGTCCGAAACCGAGCGTGTCGCGTCCCCAGCGCAAATAGCCGTCGCGCCAGCGGCGCACGCGTTCCAGGAATGCGGGCGTATCGGGATCCTCGGGCTGCTCGCGCGCGTAACGCTCGATCGAGCGGCAATACTTCCACTCGTACTCGTCCCATTCGTCGATCGAGGCGGTCGTCGCGTGCATCGGAATGAGACCGGCATCGATACCGGCGCGCACATTTCCCCGATGATCAAAAAATTCGTTTTCAGCGCCGTCGAGGAGCGCCAGGTATTCCGCCGTCGGCCGCTGCTTCCAATAGCCTTCGCCGATCAGCACGTAGCCGCCCGACTTCGTCCAGACCTTGAACTGCTTGCAAATGCCGGACATGCCGCCGGCGATGCCGCCGCCCCCCAGCATGACCGAGAAATGGAACGTTTCGGGATCGGCGCGAAACTCGCGGATGTCGATGTCGTCGAGGTGGAGCTTGGCGAGCGCACCGGTCCACTCGGCGCGCTCGCGGGCAGCGTCGAGCATCATCGACGAGTTGTCGACGGCGACGACCGTGGAACCGAAGCGCTCGATGATCCGCAACGACAGCTCGGCGCGGCCGCAACCCAAGTCCAATACGCGCGACGACGCATCGAGAGGAAGCAGATCGAGCAGGCGCTCAACCTTCGCCGCGCAAATCGGATTGCAATAATCGTGATCGCGATGCGCGATCGCGCTGAATTTTTGCCGGTTCATTGCCTGCTCGTTATCAACGGTTCATGCCAGGGCGCCACACGCCACAACAACAACATGCCGGGGATCGCGAGCACCGCACACAGCAGATAGAAGTCGAACCAGCCGGTGCGCTCGACGATCCATCCCGTCGTCGCATTCACGATCGTACGCGGAATCGCGGCGAGGCTCGTGAACAGCGCGAATTGCGTAGCCGTATAGCGCGGATCCGTTGCACGGGCGATGAAAGCGACGAACGCCGCGGTGCCAAGCCCCACGCCGAGCGCCTCGAAACCGATGACGCCTGCCAGCAACAGCTTGTCGGCGCGATTGACGTGTGCGAGCCAGGCGAAACCGAAAATCGACACGAGCTGCGCGGCACCGAAGATCCAAAGTCCGCGATTGATGCCGATCTTCAGCATCCACAATCCGCCGACCAATGCACCGATCACGCTCATCCAAAGACCGGCATTCTTGGCGATCAGGCCGATCTCGGTTTTGGTGAAGCCCATGTCCAGATAGAACGGCGTGGCAAGTGCCGTCGCCATGCTGTCGCCCAGCTTGTAGAGAAAAATGAACGAGACGATCAATATTGCCTGACCCCAGCCGGAACGCGTGATGAATTCGTGGAACGGCTCGATCGCTGCTTCGAACAGCGTCCGCGGGCCGTGCTTCGCGAGCCTGGGCTCCGCGACGGCGAACGTCATCGCAATGCCGGGCAGCATGAAGAGCGCGGTGACGAGGTAGACCGTCGACCACGGTGCCCGATCGGCGAGGATCAGCGAAAGCGCGCCCGGGACGAGGCTGGAAATCTTGTACGCGTTGACGTGGATCGCATTGCCCAGTCCGAGCTCGTTGTCGGGAAGGATCTCGCGGCGAAACGCGTCAAGCGCAATGTCCTGCGTTGCGCTGAAGAAGGCGATCGCCGTTGCGAGATACGCAATCGACCACAGATCCTGCTGCGGATGCATCTGGCCGAACATCGGAATCGCGATTAGCAGGAGCACTTGCGTCGCGAACATCCAGCCGCGGCGCCGTCCAAGCACCGGCACCGCGTATCGATCCACGAGCGGCGACCACAAGAACTTCCAGATGTACGGCCACTGCACGAGCGTGAAAAGACCGATGGCCGTGAGATCGACGCCCTCGGAGCGCAGCCACGCCGGCAATAGATTTACGAGCAGAAACAGCGGCAGGCCCGACGAAAAACCGGTGAAGACGCAGATCAGCATCCGCCGGTTGAAGACGGCTTCCTGCCATGTCGGCGCGGGGCCGACAGCCCGCGGGACGTTCATTACGGATTCGTGACGCGCAAGACTCGTGTCGGGTGTGGATGCGACAGGCGGCGCGGTCATCGCGGCATTGTAGCCGCGGATTCATCCTGTATTCACGCCGGCTATCCGCCGCAACGCGACGCGTGTTGGCCCGAATATCGTGTATCGAACCCCGCGCGGTCTCGCAAATGTAAGCCCTTCATCTCGTGGCGTACCATGGCGGGCGTGCCGAGGGGAGGACCGGCGTAACGAGCGAAGGCGCAGTCAGACAGCGGCTTGCGGCGATACTGGCTGCCGACGCTGTCGGCCATTCGCGACTCATGGAAGCCGATGAGCACGCCACGGCGACCGCACTGGATCCTGCCAAATAAGTCTTCAATATTGAGATCGACACGCATCAGGGTCATGTCGTCAACATGGCCGGCGATTCGGTACTCGCGGTATTCGAAACAGCGGCCGGCGCCATGAATGGCGTCCGCGGATTCTTCTTGAGGAAGGGATCGATGACGGTCACCTTGCCGGTGGTGCTGGTGATGCGGAAGGTGGCGTGGCCGAGCCACAGGACTTCCAACTGCTCCGCGCGCGCGATTGCCGAACACTCAGAGGGTGAACGCGGCCGCTGCAGCGAAAAGCGTCTTCAATATCAATGGACCGATCCCCTCCCCGTAACCGCGCGGTAGATGTTATCCCCGGGCCGGCCCCGACCGATCAGCGGTCCCGACGGAAGCGGTAGATTGCGAGCTCGCCCAGCAGATTCGGAAGCATCCGCACCGGTTTTCGGCCCGCGAGCACGACGCGGTCCTGGACGGCATAGCGACGACCGGCCAGGAACGCGTCGAAATCCGCCACCGTGCATAAATGAATGTTCGGCGTGTCGAACCACTGATACGGCAGGGATTTCGATACCGGCATCCGGCCGCGCAAGATCTGCGCACGATGTTTCCAGTATCCGAAATTCGGAAATGTCACGATCGCTTCGCGACCGACGCGCAGCATTTCCGTGACGATCACTTCAATCCGGCGCATTGCCTGGAGTGTCTGCGACAGGATCACGCAGTCGAACGATGCATCGTCAAAGCCTGCGAGACCGCGTTCCAGGTCACTTTGGATCACGTCGATGCCGTTTTCGAGGCTCGCGAGCACGCCCGCATTGGCGATCTCGATCCCATAGCCGGCGACTCCGCGGGCGCCGCGCAAATAAGCGAGCAGGCTGCCATCGCCGCAACCGAGATCGAGGACGCGTGCGCCGAGATCGACCCACTGCGCGATCGTCGCGTAGTCCTTGCGCGCGACGCCGTTCACCTGCGCCGAACGCGAGACCCGGCGCGGCTTCGGGGCCGTCGGCTCGATATCCGCGTTGATGCGGTCGAAATACGATCGAACGATGGCATGGTATTGAGGATCGTCGAGCAGGAAGGCGTCGTGACCGTGCGGCGCGACGATCTCGGCGTAGGAAACCCGCCGCCGGTTATGGACCAGCGCCTTCACGATCTCGCGCGAGCGCGCCGCAGGGAAGCGCCAGTCGGTCGTGAATGCGGTAACCAGGAATTCGCACGTCGCCTCCGCCAACGCCCGCGCCAGATCGCCGCCGTGCGCGCTGGCCGGATCGAAATAATCGAGCGCCTTCGTGATCCGCAGGTACGTGTTGGCGTCGTAATAATCGGCGAACTTTTCGCCCTGATGGCGCAAGTACGACTCGATCTGAAATTCCGGCGCGAACGAAAAGCGGATACCTTCGCGCAGCTGGCGGCCGAACTTCGCCTCCATCTGCTCGTCGGATAAGTAGGTGATGTGACCGATCATTCGCGCGACGCGTAAACCACGGCGCGGCTTCGTGCCAAGCAAGTAGAAATCGCCGCCGTGGAAATCGGGATCGGTCAGTATCGCCTGGCGCGCCACTTCGTTGAACGCGATGTTCTCGGCGGATAGATTCGGCGCGGCGGCGATCACGAGCGCGTGGCGAATGCGCGGCGGAAAGCGCGTCGCCCATGCCAGCGCTTGCATGCCGCCCAGGCTGCCACCCATGACGGCTGCCCATTGCTCGATGCCGAGACGATCGGCGAGCCGCGCCTGTGCGTCGACCCAATCCTCGACGGTCACGAGCGGAAAATCCGCACCGTACGGCTGACCCGTCGCCGGATCGATCGACTGCGGACCGGTCGATCCGAAGCAACTGCCGAGGTTGTTGACGCCGACGACGAAGAAACGATCGGTATCGAGCGGCTTGCCTGGACCGATCATGTTGTCCCACCAACCGATGTTGGCCGGATCGTCGGCGTAGTAGCCCGCGACATGATGCGACGCGTTCAGAGCATGGCAGATCAACACCGCATTGCTGCGTTCGCCGTTCAACGTCCCGTAGGTCTCGTACGCAAGGTCGTATTGCGATAGCGTGCGGCCGCAGGCGAGCGGCAGCGGTGTATCGAAACGCATGACCTGCGGACGTGCGACACCGACGCTGTTGGCGTTGGATGCGGCTGTTTGCGGCGTATCGGAAGCGACAGTGGTGGCAGAGAACGACGGCATGGCAAGAAACGATCACGCAACAACCGGAAACAAAAAACCCGACCAGCGGGTGGCTAATCGGGTTGGCAGGGATTTATCCTTGACCACACCGCTTTAGCCGTATTTCTAACGCGCCCGCAAGCTGGCTCAAATCGGCGCAGCCTCTATTCTATCGCGACGCGGAATGGCCGGGGTCGGGCGCGGCGATCGAGCGTCGACGGATCGTGTCCGGCCAATACGTTGCCGGTCTACCGGTTCTATAACGACGGTCAAGGGGCGGCACCCAATCATCGCTACACGACGGAGACATCGGTACGCGCGGATGATCGCGCAAGGCTGGATCCCTGAAGGCTACGGACCGATCGGCGTGATCATGTGTTCGCCGCAGTAGCGGCCGGGCGATGGAGCTTTCCCTCGCGATCGACGGCGCAAAAGTCGAATCGCTGCGACGCCAGAAATTCGAGCGCGCGCTCTTCGAGCAGCATCGCAATCGTCGCGCAGGTTCCTGCGACTACGCACAGCGGCGCGACGACGCTCACGCTTCGCCAATGCGCGACGGGCGCGCCGGTACGCGGACTCAAAATGTGGCAATAACGCCGACCGTCGAGATCGAAGTAGCGTTCGTAATCGCCGCTCGTCGCAACGGCGCCGCTCATCACATCGAGCCCCGCGATCACACGCTCGGGCGCGCGCGGATCGCGAATGCCGATGCGCCACGGCGAGCCGTCTGGTTGTCCGCCGATTGCGCGCACATCGCCGCCCAGGTTTACCAGCCCCTGCGTGATACCGTGATCGATGCAAATCGTCGCCGCTCGATCGGCCGCGTATTCCTTTCCAATCCCGCCGAAGTCGATCTCCATACCGGCTTGCGGCAAGCGGACCGCATTCGCGTCCCATTCGACGCGCAACCATCCGATGCGCGCTTGCGCATTCGCGATTTCCTCGGCCGACGGTAGGCGCGGCGGCCGTGCCGCAAAATTCCATATGCGGCGGAGCACGCCCGACGTGATGTCGAAGCGTCCTTCACTCAATTGGAAACAATGATCCGCATACCGCAGGAGCGCGGCGGTTTCGGCATCGATTGCAACGGACGCCGCGCCGGCGGCGCGATTGATCCGCGTGGTGACGCTGTCGTCGCGGTAGCGTGAATATTTCGCTTCGATGCGCACAACGTCCGCGATGGCGGCGTTCGCCGCCTGCTCGGCATTCGCGCGCGTGTCGGCGTAGAGTTGAAGTTCGTGCTCCGCGGACATGGCGCGGAATCTGAAGCGAAACGGCGCGCGCGCCCGCATCACGGCCTTGCGTGGCCGGACGTACAATCACGCGCTTCGAGTGCAGGGCAACGCCGCCAAGGGGAACATAGCTTTCCCTCGTCTCGAGAAAGGCAACCGATGTCGATCAATCGCATTTTCATCGCTATCGGCGTTGCGGCCGGAGTCGCCGTCACGGTGAACGTGGTCAATGCGGCGGACGCGCCCGCGGCAAAGCAGCCGCGCGCATCGGCCAGCTTGAACGCGCAGGATCGCGGCAAATATATGTTGATCGTCGGCGGCTGCAACGACTGCCATACGGCCGGTTTTGCCGCGCGCGGCGGTGACGTCCCCGAACGGGAATGGCTGAAAGGCGGCGGCAATTTGGGCTTCAACGGCCCATGGGGGACGACATACGCGTCCAATCTTCGTCTCGTTCTGGCGAAAATGACCGAAGCTCAATGGGTCCGCTACGCGAAGGAGCTGAGGACCCGTCCGCCGATGCCCTGGTTCAACTTGAATCAATGGACCGACGCCGACCTGCGCGCATTCTACAAATACGTGCGCGGTCTCGGGCCACCCGGCGATTCTGCTCCCGCATTCATTCCGCCCGAGACGGCGCCCACGCCGCCATACGTCCAATGGCCGGGACCACCGAAATGAGGTCGGTAATCTTTTAGAACGTTTTTGAGACGCCCACCATAATCCAGCGCGCCGAGAGGGGCTCGATGCCCGCGCTGCCGCTGCCGCCGAGCCGCCAGCTGCTGCGCTGCTGGTAGTAACTGAACGAAACGTCGACGCTCCACCCGTGATCGAACGATTTGTCGATGCGTAACGACGGCGTCAGCGCGCCGAACGCCGACAATCGCGTATCCGGCGTGTAGGGCTCGCCCGGAACGAAACCATTGCCGAGCGGCGGCCCGAAATAGAAATCGGCGGCGCTTTGCGTGTAATAGCGCAGACTCGGCGTGATCGCGAAGCCGTTCGAGAGCGGTTGATACCAGGCGGCCTCGAGTGTGTGCGAGTAATCGCCGAACGAATCGTGGATGTACCGATAGAGAAGCTTCAGCGTCGCATCCGCGGCGGGCACGTATTGATTCAATCGCGTGAGCCAGGCCAACACTCGGCGGTGATCGGGACGCGTGTCGAGAAGCTTGTACGGATCGGAGTAATACCCGTGGCCGGTCGAATACGTGAGATTGGATTGCAGGATGGCGCCGGCATTCAGCACTTGCGTGATACCGAACAGAAAATCCAGCGTGTTGCGTGCGCCGTTGTCGATCGGTCGTTCGGTCGGGTGAATCGAATCGTCGGTACCCGCCAATCCGAATGCGTACGTGCGGTTCTTGTCGTCCGTCCACGTGCGTACTTCAACCGATAGCGCCCGCGAAATGTAATCGCGCTCATGCGAATATGCGGCGCCCACGCCGACCGCATAGCGGTTGAAATATCGGGTGACTTTGACGTCGCCCGCGGTCCGATAGTCGGTGACGCCGAGCCCCGATGCGCCCGATAACGTGTTGAAAGCGAGCGGCGAGGCTCCCGACATGCTGTCGTAGACGAGATTGCCCTCGAGCACGAGGTCTTCGCCGATGGGCCGCAACACATAAAGCGACGGACTGCGCACATTCATCCGCTCGGCTCCAGGCTGCCAATCGCGGTAATCGAAGTACTGCAGCGCGATGACGCTCCGATCGGGCATCGTTTGCGCGGCAGCGTGGCATGGCAGCATGCCGGGGAGCGCGAGCGCGGCTGAAAGCAGGGTCAGACTCGATTTTTCGGCCGCTGCGGCGTGCCGTTTTGGAGACCCGGTAAAAGACGGGTCTGACCCTATGTCAGTTGCAGCCACATCCACCTCCGCCGACGCCGTATCCACCGCCGGCAGCCTCCTTGCTCGTATAGATGTGCGTCGTCGCCTTGGCTGCAAGCGGATCGGGGTCGAATTGCATCTCGCGCTTGGCGAGATCGCCTTTTTCCCACGGTTGCGGCGGCGCGAACGTCGCGCACGCCGCCATTGCGAGCAACGCGATAGCGCAAAGCAGTCGTGTAATCGGCGCGCGCATCAACGCGGTGTGACGAGCGCGCGAATCCGCTGCTCGAGTGCCGAGCGGCTTTCGTCGCGGAAGCCCTGTTCGATGGCCACGATGTTTCCGCCCCTGTCGATCAGATACGAGCTCGGCATCGCCTTGACCGCATACGCCGCGGGCGTTGCGCCCGGCGCGTCGTAGAGCACCGTGAAGTCGGCGGGAACTTCGCTCAGGAAACGCGTCGCGTCGTCGCGTTTCCGGTCGACGTTGATCGCGACGATGGACAACCCCTGACTCCCATAGCGGCGCTGCATTTCGTTCATCCACGGAAACGACTGTCGGCACGGACCGCACCAGGACGCCCAGAAATCGACGTAAACGGCCTTGCCTCGCAAGCCCTCGAAGCGAACGGTATCGCCCGCGGCCGTCGGCAATGCAAACGATGGCGCTTGCTCGCCGACTTCCAACGCAGCGGCGCTCGTCGACAGGAACGCAGCACATGCCAGCGCGAACAACGAAGATTGAACCGATTTCATCCGGACACCGCGATGGCAAACAGCGACCGGTCTCGGCCATTCCCTCGGATCAAGCGTTGAGCTTCTGGAGGAGAGCCAGCACTTTCCGCGGCTCGTCGGCGCGCCTTATGCGCTCGATCATCGCTTTGGCGGCGCTTGCGTCACTTTGCAGCACGCGTTGCTTGACGGTGAGAAGGTGCGCCGGGTGCATCGAGAAGTTCGTGAGCCCCATGCCGAGCAGGAGCCGCGTCAGCAAAACGTCGCCGGCCATTTCGCCGCAGACGGCGATTGGAACCTTCGCTTTCTTCGCCGTGCCAATCGCGAGCGACAAGAGCCGCATGACCGCTGGGTGGAGCGGATCGTACAGATGCGAGACCGCCTCGTCGGCACGGTCAACCGCCAGCGTGTATTGGATCAGATCGTTGGTCCCGACCGAGAGGAAGTCGAGCCGCTTGAGGAACGCATCCATCGCGAGCACCGCCGCCGGAATTTCGATCATGCCGCCGACCGCGACGCCGGAGTTGAACGGGACGCCCTGCTCGCGAAGCGTCTCCTTGGCCTGTGCGAGCATCGCGAGCGTCTGATCGATTTCAGCGACCGACGCGAGCATCGGGATCAGGATCTGCACATTGCCGTAATGCGATGCGCGCAAGATCGCGCGAAGCTGCGTCAGAAACAATCGCGGCTCGGCCAGACAGAACCGCACGGCACGCAATCCGAGTGCCGGATTCGGCGCGACGCGCGACAGTCCTTCGAGGCCTTCCTTGTGCTTGTCAGCGCCCAAGTCGAACGTGCGAATCGTCACCGGTTTACCGGCCATGCCCTTCGCAACGGCGCGATACGCTTCGAATTGCTCGTCTTCCGACGGCAGCCCATCGCGATTCAGAAATAGGAACTCCGAACGGAAAAGCCCGATTCCGGTGGCGCCGTTGGCGAGCGCCTGCTCGAGATCGTCCGGCAATTCGATGTTCGCCTGCATCTCGATCCGCACGCCGTCGATCGTTTCCGCGGCCTTGGTGCGCAATCGCTTGAGCTTTTGCCGCGCGAGATCGAGCTCGTTTTGCTTGAGCCGGTATTCCGACAGCACCGCGCGATCCGGATTAACGATCACGACGTGATTCGTGCCGTCGACGATCAGCAATTCGCCATCGCGGATCAGCTGTCGCGCGTTGTGCGTCGCAACGACAGCGGGCACGTTGAGACTCCGCGCGACGATCGCCGTATGCGAGGTGACGCCGCCGAGGTCGGTCAGGAACGCGCCGTAGTGATGATGCTTGAATTGAATGACATCCGCGGGCGACAAATCATGCGCGACGAGGATCGTCTGCTCCTCGGCCTTGGTCGGTGGGAGCGTGCCCGGTCGTCCCATCAAGCGCTTGAGCACGCGCTCGCCGACCTGCACGACGTCGTTCTTGCGCTCGCGAAGATAAGAATCCTCGATCTGCTCGAATTGTTCGACGAGTACGCCCATCTGTTGCATGAGCGCCCACTCGGCATTGCAATGTTGGTCGGCGATGATTTTTTTCGGCGCTTCCGAGAGCGTCGGATCGTTCAGGATCATCCAATGGACGTCCAGAAATGCGCCGAACTCCCCGGGGACATCGCCGCCCGTCATCGCGCCGTGCAGCGTTTCGAGCTCGCGCTGCACCTCGCTGACGGCCAGTTGGAAGCGCTCGATCTCGGCCGGGACCTGCTTGGCGGTGATCGCGTAGTGCGCGACCTCGAGCGTCGCATGGGAGATGAGTTGCGCGCGGCCGATCGCGACGCCGGCTGAGACCCCGACGCCATGCAACGCGAAGCTGACCATCAACGCGCCCCTGGGATACGTGGGGGCCGTTCAGAGACGGTGAACCGGAGTTGCGCGCCGCAACAAGCGCGCGCGATCAAGCGGGCGCGCCCAAGCCCTCGCGTAACAGTCCCACGATGGCCGTCATGGCCGCCGACTCGTCGGGACCATCGGTCTCGACGCGTACCGTGCTGCCGAAGGCGCCGGCCAGCAACATCATCTCCACAATGTTGCGTGCGCTCGCACGCCGGCGCCGACAGACCAGCGCGACATTGCAGCGGAATCGTGAGGCGAGTTGGACGACGCGAGCGCAGGCCCGCGCGTGAAGTCCCAGCCGGTGGGTGATCTCGACTTCGCGTATTTGCATGATGACGGATTCGCTCGATCTGACAATGAAATCCTCGGCCGTCCGGCAATCGAGGTTTCTTATGGAGCGAGCCTGTCATCGAATGGTTCCACGCGGGTTATAACTTGTCGTCTGTGGAGAAGCACCGATTGTTACCTCGAATGCAGCATTTTCATTCCCCCTCGCCGAAATTGTCGCCGATCAGTGCACAGATCGCCTCGATCGCCTGCTCTTCGTCGGGGCCGTCGACTTCGACTGTGATCTTCGCGCCCTTGCCGGCCGCCAGCATCATCACGCCCATGATGCTCTTCGCGTTGACCTTGCGACCGTTGCGCGAGATCTGCACCTCGCTTTGAAACTTGGCGGCGAGTTGCGTCAGCTTCGCCGACGCCCGCGCATGAAGCCCGAGCTTGTTGACGATCTCAACTTCGCGCTGGTGCATAAGCGGAAACCGTCTCGAATTGCAGCACGCCTTCGCAGCCGCCGGACACCGCCTTCTTGATCAACGTGTCCATTCCCCGCATTCGATAGGTAAACGCGCGGACCAGCATCGGCAAGTTGACGCCCGCGATGCCTTCGATGTGGCCGGGGTCCAGCAACTTCACGGCGAGATTGCACGGTGTCGCGCCATAGATGTCCGAAAACACCAGAACGCCTTCGCCGGTGTCGAGCGCCTCAACCGCAAGGCGCGCCTTGGGCAGCAGCGCCAGCGGATCATCGTTGGCTTTGACCGACAGCGCCTCGAATTGCGGTGGACGAGCACCCAGCACATGGGTGACCGCCTTGATCAGGCTCTCGCCCAGTGTGTCGTGCGCAACGATCAGGACGCCGATCATCAATGGTTTCGCCGGGGACTCTCGATGTCCGGGCGTAGCCGAAATGGTAGCACGCGTGCCGGCTCGATCGAGCACGGGGCTGCCATACTTCCTTACAGCGCCGGCGCGGCATTGAGCGAGAGTAGGCGCCTACTTCCGTACCGCTGATTCCCGCGGCTCTGGTCAGGCGATCGTCCGAACGAGCGCGTCGGCGAACATTGCGCCCACATCGAATCCCGACTGCTGCGCGATTTCCACGAAGCACGTCGGGCTCGTCACATTGACTTCCGTAAGGCTCTCGCCGATGACGTCGAGGCCCGCGACCAACATCCCTTCCGCCCACAGTTTCGGCGCGAGCGCCTCGCCGATTTGGCGGTCGCGTTGGGTGAGAGGCCGTGCGACGCCGCGCCCGCCGACGGCCAGATTGCCTCTCGTTTCGCCCGGTTTCGGGATTCGCGCGAGGCAATAGGGGACGACTTCACCGGCGATCAGAAGGATCCGTTTGTCGCCGTCGACGATCTCGGGCAGATACCGCTGGGCCATCACGGTGCGCGCGCCATGCTGCGAAACGGTCTCGAGAATGACGTTGCGGTTGGGGTCGCCTTCGCGAACCCTGAATACCGAGACGCCGCCCATTCCGTCGAGAGGCTTGACGATCACGTCCTCCTGCTCGTCGATGAACTCCGAAATCCGGGCGGTGTCGCGCGTCACCATCGTCGGCGCGATGAAATCGCCAAAACGGGCGATCGCCATCTTCTCGTTGTAATCGCGAAGAGCGCGCGGACGGTTGAACACGCGTGCGCCGTCTTCCTCGGCCGCTTCGAGCAGGTACGTCGAGTAAACGTATTCCATATCGAAAGGCGGGTCCTTGCGCATGATGACCGCCGCGAAATCCTTGAGCGCGCGCTCTTCCGATTGGCCGGTTTCGTACCAGTCGTGGTCGTCACCCCTGATTTTCAGCGGCGTTGCGTGCGCGCCGGTCGCCCCTTCGTCCCAGTACACATCGGGTTGCTGGACGGCGAAGATCCGGTGCCCGCGGCCCGCGAGGGCACGCATCATCGCGACGCTCGAGTCCTTGTAGGCCTTGAGCTGCGGCAGCGGATCGAGGACGAAGGCGAAATCCATGACGACAAGCCGGCATGCGGGGCAGTCATGCTAACCGATTCGCTGCAAGGCTTCGCGATCGCGCCGAATCGGGCCGGTGGCCGCACGCGAAAAATCCGTAACCCGCCCGTCGGCGAGCGTGACGACAGTGTCCGCGCAAGCGGCGAGGTCATCGGGATCGTGCGTGATCGTGACCATCGGCACGCCGTGCTCGCGCTGTTTTTTCAAAAGCTCCGCGCGCAGACGATTCTTGAGCATGCCGTCGAGGGCCGCAAACGGCTCGTCGAGCATTAAAAGCCGTGGCTCGGCGACGAGTGCGCGCGCGAGCGCGGTGCGCTGGCGTTGTCCGCCGGAGAGCTGCGATGGATAGCTGTCGCGAATGTCGGCAAGCTCGAAAGAATGAAGCATCGCGTCGACGCGCCTTGTCGCCTGCGCGCGCAGCGGTTGCGGCCATCCGCGTGCGAACGCACCGGCCACGTTCTGTGCGACAGTCCAATGCGGGAAGAGCGCGTAATCCTGAAACACATAGCCGACGCGCCGGTCGCGCGGCCGCAAATCGATCCGTTTGTCGGAATCGAACCACGGCACCCCGTCGACGATGATGCGGCCGCGATCGGGACGCACGAGACCGGCCAACATCTGCAGCGTCAGCGTCTTGCCCGCCCCCGACGGACCGTAGAGCGCCAGGCGCTCGGTCTCGGCCGAGAATTGGATCGCGACTTCGAAGCGGCGATCCGCCGCGCGGACTTGCTTGCCGATGTCGGCGTCGATGCGCATCAGGACCTGTTCACGGGCCGGCCCTAGATCGGGACCACGCGCATGTGGCCTCGGCGCGTCAGCACGTTGGCGGCGATGAGCAGTGCGACACAAACGACCGAGACGATGACGACCAGGGTGGCGGCTTCCGCGTCGTCGCCCGCGCTCACGGCTTCGTAGATGGCGATCGACAGCGTCTGCGTGCGTCCGGGAATGTTGCCCGCCACCATCAACGTCGCGCCGAACTCGCCCATCGAGCGCGCGAACGCGAGCATTGCGCCGGCGACGACGCCGCGCCATGCGAGCGGCAGCGTGACGCGCGCAAACACCGTCCAATGGTCATAGCCGAGCGCGCAGCCGGCTTTTTCGAGCGTCGGGTCGACCGCTTCGAACGCCGCGCGCGACGCTTTGAAGACGAGCGGAAAAGCGACGATCGCGGCCGCGACCACGGCGCCCTGCAATGTGAAGATCAAGCGAATGCCGAGCGTTTCTTCGAGCCAGGCGCCGAACGCGCCTGTTTGTCCGAAGGCCACGAGCAGGTAATAGCCGAGCACGGTGGGGGGCAACACGAGCGGGAGCATTAACAAGGCATCCGCCGTGTCCCGGCCGCGCCACCGCGTATGCGCCAGTGCATAACCCATCGCGATTCCGAACGCACATGCGATCGCCATCGCGCACACCGCCACTTTCAGCGTCAACAGCAGCGGGATGAGCACCGACGACATGGCTTCAAGGCGATGCAAAGCCGTACTTCGCCAGAAGATTCCGGGCGGACTCAGCACGCAGCGATTCGACGAACGCGAGCGCCTCGCTCGGATGTCGACTCGCCCGCACCACAGCGACCGGATAGCGAACCGGCGTCGGCGTCGGGACGTCGAGCACAACTTTCACTCTATCGCGCATGATCGTGGCGTCGGTCGCATAGACAAAGCCGGCATCGGCATCGCCGCGCGCGACGTAATCGAGAACCTGGCGCACGTTCAGCGCAAACACGCATTTGGGCTCGATCTTGTTCCATAAACCCGCTTGTTCGAGCGCCGCCTTGGCGTAGCGCCCTGCCGGAACGGTTCGCGGAGAGCCCACTGCGATCCGGGCAAAGGGCGGCAACGCGATCTCGTCGAGCCTCGTGGGCGCGGCTCCGGGCGACGGCACGATCAGCACCAGTCGATTGGCCGCGAAATCGTGACGCGAGCCGGGCAACAGCAGTGCCTCCTGCTCGGCACGGTCCATCGACGCCTCGTCGGCGGCCGCGAAGACATCCGCCGGCGCGCCTTTCGAGATTTGCGCAAGCAGAACGTCGGTCGCCGCGAAATTGAATGCCAGGGTCGTGCCTGCGTGCACCGCCTCGAAGGTCTTGCCGACGTCGCGAAAAACATCGGTCAAGCTTGCCGCCGCGGAAACAACGAGCTCCGCGCACTGCGCAATAGTGCCGAGGGCGAGCGCCACGCAACCGAGGAGAACTTTTGCACGCCAATGCCGGGCGACCTTTCGGACCGCCATATACAGCCGTATATTGCGCATCGCACGACTATACCCCAGAAGCACGATGGGCGCGAACGGACGAGGGCGCCCGAATCGCGGGCGATCAGCCCAGCAGTTCGATTAATCGCGTCACGTCTGACGCCGCCGATTTCGTGGCCTTGTGCTCGATTGTGCGATAGAGCCGAATCGCGTCGCGGCCGGTTTCCGTGAGACGCGTGCCGCCGCCGCTTCGACCGCCGGCTTCCGCCTCGACGATCGGGTCCCTGAAACAGCGGTTCATCGTATCGATCAAAAGCCACGCCCGTCGATAGGACATGCCGAGCCGTTTCGCCGCCGCTGTGATCGAGCCCGTCTCGCCGATCGCTTCGAGCAGATCGACTTTCCCGGGGCCGATCGCGATGTCATCGCCCTTGGTAATGCGGACGCGAAACTGGACCGTCCCTTTCGTCATCGTCGGGCCGAGCCGGCCGCCAGTGAGCGGGGGATCATGCCTTCTTCGGCAGAGCGTTCATCAGCGGCCCGATGATGTCCATCGGCAACGGGAAAACGATCGTCGAATTCTTGTCGGCGGCGATCACCGTCAGCGTTTCCAGATAGCGGAGCTGCATCGCCTGCGGTTGCTGCGCAAGAATTTGCGCGGCCTCGAAAAGCTTCTGCGCCGCCTGCATCTCGCCTTCGGCGTGAATGACCTTCGCGCGCCGCTCGCGCTCCGCTTCGGCCTGGCGCGCGATCGCGCGAATCATCGACTCGTTGATGTCGACGTGCTTGATCTCGACGTTCGCGACCTTGATCCCCCACGAAAGCGTCTGTGTGTCGAGCGTTTGCTGAATGTCGATATTGAGTTTTTCACGTTGCCCCAGCATTTCGTCGAGGTCGTGCTTGCCGAGCACCGAGCGGAGCGTCGTTTGCGCGAGCTGGCTCGTCGCCATCATGAAATTCTCGACCTCGATGATCGCCTTCTCCGGATCGACGACGCGGAAATAGATGACGGCGTTCACCTTGACCGACACGTTGTCGCGCGAGATCACGTCCTGGCTCGGCACGTCGAGCACGACGGTGCGCAAGTCGATGCGCACCATTTGCTGGACGAACGGGACGAGGATGAACAGGCCGGGGCCCTTGACCTTCCAGAATCGTCCGAGCTGGAAGACGACGGCGCGTTGGTATTCGCGCAGGATCTTCACCATCGACGTCACGAGGACGACGATCAGGATCAGGATGACGAGCGGCGGAACGAAGGCCATTTCTCAGGCTCCTTCGAAGGGCGCGACGCGCGGCAACATGCCGTCGACCGCGATGACGCGAACGCGCTGACCGCGCGCCAGAGGAGCGGCGGTACGCACTTTCCACGTCTCGCCGCGGATGTTCGCCCAGCCGGTGTCGCTCGCGTCCTCGACCATTTCGCCGTCGGCGCCGACCAGTGCCTGGACCCCGCTCACGAGCGGAATGCGCCGTGCGCGCAACACCATGCGGCCGACCACGAGGATCAACCCGATGGTGATGACGGCGAGCGTGACGATCAACGTCCAGGGAATCGCGAAGCCCGGCAGATCCGTATCGATCAGCATCACTGCGCCGATTGCGAACGCGATGACGCCGCCCACGCCCAGCGATCCATAGGATGGAAAGAACAATTCAGCGACGATGAAGCCGATGCCGATCGCGATGAGCGCAAGACCCGCATAGTTCACCGGCAACATGTGCAACGCATAGAGTCCCACCAGCAGGCACAGCGCACCCACCACACCGGGAAAGACGAAGCCGGGATGCCCGAATTCGAACAATAGCCCATAAATCCCGAGCATCATCAGGATGAGGGCCATGCTGGGATCGGTGATCACCGCGAGCAGGCGGTCGTGCCAGTCCGGTGTGAAGGCGACGATCGGCGCGCCCGCCGTTTGCAACGTGCGCTCGCCGCCGCCAACTGCGACCTTGCGGCCATCGACCTGGCGCAGGAGATCGGTCAAATCGGGCGCGACGATTTCGACGACTTTTTGATCGCGCGCTTCGGTGGCCGAAATGCTGGCGGCCTCGAGCACCGCCTTTTCGCCCCATTCGGCGTTGCGACCGCGGAGTTGCGCAAGACTGCGGATATACGCAGCCGCATCGAAGAATGCCTTGCGTTCGTGCGTGTTGGTGGGACCGCCCTCTTTCTTCTTCGTCGCGTCCGAGGTCGACGGCGGCTCCGGTGCAGCGCCGCCGATTCCGATCTGAACTGGCGATGCGGCGCCGACGTTGGTGCCGGGCGCCATCGCCGCGAGATGACAGGCGTAGAGAATGAAGGCGCCGGCACTCGCCGCGCGCGCGCCCGATGGCGAGACATAGGCGACGACGGGGACCGGAGAGGCGAGAATGTCCTGCACGATCCGCCGCATCGACGTGTCGAGGCCGCCGGGCGTGTCGAGCGTCAGCACGACGAGCTGTGCGTTGTCGCTCGCCGCACGCGCAAGGCCGCGATGAACGTAGTCGACGGTGGCGGGACCGATCGCGCCGTCGATCGACAGCGTCAGGACAGGCGGCGGCGCGGCGATTGCGCACGTCGACGCGAAAGCGAGAACCGCGATAAGTCGCGAGATCGGCATGACTGGGCAGTGCGCGATGCGTCGGGAGGACACGGGCGTACGCCGACTTCCATTATCCTCCGGTCGGGGAAAGGCTATCGAAGCGGCGCAGCGCGAACGCGCCGAGGTCGATCCGCGATTGGCCGTCGACGATCCATTGCGCGAGCGCTTCTCCGACCGCGGCGGAATGCTTGAACCCATGGCCCGAGCACGGCGACGCGACGATCACCCGATCGGACCGCGGGTGGCGATCGATGACAAAGCCAAAGTCCGGCGTCACGGTGTACAGACACGTCGTCGCCCGCAGGCATCGCGCGCCGACGCCACGCAGATACGGTGCGACATAATCGCGATGCATCGCCGCGATTTCCTCGGGCGTCACGGTCCGCGTGACGGTTTGCGGTGTCGTCGTGGCGCCGAATGACTCCGTCGAGACTTTGAGGCCGCCCCGAGGGCCGTCGATCGCCGGAAATCCGTAGACCCCTTGCGGTTTGCCTTGCAGCTCCCAGATGAAAACCGGAAATCGGTCCAAAGCGTATTCGGCCGCATCGCCTTCGATATCGAACCAGTAGAGCACCTGTCGATAGACTTTGAACCAACGCGCGACGTCGCGGCCCATCCATTCGGGCAACCACGCTCCCGCAGCGACGATCAAATGCGCGCACGAATAGGCCGCACGATCGGTGGTCACGGTGACGCGCGCGTCCGAGGCGTCGAAGCCCAGGACCGTTTCGTCGCGATGGATCGTTGCACCTTTCGCTTCCGCCAAGTCCAATTGCGCGCGGATACATTCCTCAGGCCGAACGAAGCCCGCGCTCGGCTCGAAATAGCCGATTTCGTCGTCGGCCACGTTGAACAAGGGGAACCGACGGCGGAGCGCGTTCGCGTCCAGGATTTCATGCGCGATCTCAAAGCGCTTCGCCGCCGCCAGCGTGTTGGCGAAAAATGTCGCGACATGCGTAACCGATGTTCTCGCGGCGCTGGAGAGAATGAGTGCGCCATCGGTCGTGAGCAGCGAGCGTCCCGTTTCTTTTTCAAGCTCGCGCCAGATTTCATGCGCACGCAATGCGAGCGGCGTGTACTGCGCGCCTTCGCCGATCGCGAGTCGCGTAATGCGCGTGTCACCGTGCGACGAGCCTTCGCCGTGCGGCGGTGAAAACCGGTCGATGCCGAGAACGCTGCGTCCGCGTTTTGCGAGTTGATAGAGCGTCGCGCTGCCGGCGGCGCCCAAACCCAGCACGATCGTCTCGAATTGCGGAGCCACAAGACAGCTCGATCGATGCGTTGGCGGTCGGACCCGTTTGGCGCTACGCTATCTCCCCCGCGCACCTTAGCGCGGGAAGGGGCGATCCATCGTACTTCGAAATTGCGTTCGACGCGATTCTCTTGCGTTGGACCGTGAAGTATTGCATGCCCATCGGAGCATTGAAAACAGCGGTATCACAGTGGAGGGTCTCATGAATACGCCATTTAGCTTTCGAGCTCGTATGACTCTGGGATTAGGGACATTGTTGATGTTTCCCTGCATTGCGTTCGCATGGCCGAGTTGCACTTTTCCAACGCTGCCCAGCTTCGCAACATTGACCACGACGTTGCGGAACGTCGTCAACGCGCAGAACAACGGCGGCTTCGGTCTGCCGATGTGGGCAACGATCGTGAGCCGTCAAGCCATCGTCTGCACCGTGACGCGATCGGCAGCGTTGGGCGCCGAATGGCCCGGCAGTCGCGTGATTTCGGCGCAAAAGGCGAACACGGCGAACGCGTTCAGCCTGCCAGGTCTCGCGCTCTCGACCGCGAATCTTTACTCGGCGGTCCAACCCGGCGGATCCTTGTTCGGCTTGCAGGAAAGCAATCCCGTCGATCCGGCGGCCGCGTACGCCGGCAATCCGGAACTGTACGGAACGGTCAACGATGCGCTCGTCGGGAATCAAGTCGGCGGTGTGAATGT
>DASXPO010000237.1:0-10585 GCA_036493535.1 Casimicrobiaceae bacterium | reverse complement strand
GATTTCTCCGTCGAGTCGCATCTCAACATCCCGTTGCGCGCGCTCGAGCAATGCGATTGCCGATTCGAGCTCGGCGCGCGTGCCGGGTTCTGCCAATAAATCGAGATCGGAATCGGCATGCATGTAATCGAGTCCGGTCTGCGCCTGCCATGCGGCGGACCCGAACAGCCGGAGCACCATGTGCTCGCGTGCAGCGGATCGAGCGAGCGGTGTCAACGTGCGCTGAAACAGTGGATCGCTCACCGTGTCGATGAGGTTATCGAGCGTGAGCGGCGGCGCATGCATCGCAAGGCCATCGCGCATCAATTGGAACTTCAGGCGCTGCTTGCCAAGCGATGGGGGAAGCGCCAGACCGACGGCAATCGTGTCGTCCGAGCGCAGTTCACCATCGTCCGCGCGGCGTACGATGAGCGGCCACTCTTGCGCCGACCAGAGCTCGAGCGCAGCGTGCGCAGTTGAGTCGCGCGATTGGGACGCAAGCGAAGCGTAGCCGGTCGCACTCGGCCAGACCCTGGTATGCCGCTGCAATACCGTCATTCGGCGGCGGCCCGCTCGGCGATCGTCGCCGCGAGCTCGCGGCCGCCCCGCGCGCGGCCCAATTCACGCCTCGTGTCGGTCGACGCCGCGTCGCGGAGCGCCGCGGCGAGGCGCGCGGCGAGATCGCCGTCCCAAAGCGCATCGACTGCGCCCATTTGCACGTAGTTGGCGGCGCCGGGCGCGAATACCGGCGACGTCTTCGCAAGCGCGGTCAAGCGCTCTTCCGGCAACCGCGTGACCCGCGCCATCGCAGCGAGATTCATCACCCGTATCTCGGCGCCGGGCAGCGCCGCGCACAGATCGGCCATCATGCCGCTTGCGAGGAATCCGCCGGACAGCGCCTGGTCGTAGACCAATGCCAGAACGCGATGACCGCGGGATCGCGCGAGCTCGACGCATTGCGCGAGATGCGCCATGTAGTGATGAATGCCGAGCAGCTCGTCGCGATGGCGCAGCCTCTGTCCTTGCGTGTCGATGAGAAAAAGAATCGGACGACTCGGGTGCTCGCGCATCGTCTCGATCACGCGTTTTGCCATCGCGACGGTCAGCTCGACACCGATCTCGGCATGGTTCGTCGATCCGACGACGGTGAAGATCGTGTCGCCACAGTGCCCCGTCCCCGATAGCAAGTCGCCCGTCGCGACAATATCGTGGCCGCGATCGAAAAGGCGCTCCGCGACGCTGGCCCATTCCATGGCGGCTCCTCAAGCGGCGCGCGTTTGCCGGGACAACGCGACCAATGCATCGGTCGCGAGGAGCGGCACGTTGGCCGGCTTGTCGAAACCGAGATCGCGCCAGATGTCTTCGCCATCGGTATAGCTGCCGAAGCGCGCAAGACGTTCTTCGAGCATGTGTTGCTCATGCTCGACGTTTTCGAGCGACAGGTTTTCGCCAGCCCGCAGCGCCTGTGCGAGCGCGTCGCGAAACGCCGCTTGCCGATCGTCGACGAGCATTGCGCAATCCCCCAGCAGGAATCGATGCTTGCCGCCAACCGTTCGCCAGACGAGCGCGCGATCGAGCGAATCGAATTCCTCGACGCCGTGCGCCGTCTCGATGACTTCGGGCCCGGAGAGTCCGAGGCGTCCCTCTTCGGACATGACGATGCGGGTGCAGCAACCCGCGGCGATGCCCATGCCGCCGAAGCAGCCGAACTTGCCGCCGACTGCCGCGACGACGGGTGTACCGCGCACCCGCGTCGCGCAGATGGCGCGGATCACCTCCGAAACGCCGATCAGTCCTGCGTTCGCCTCCTGCAGGCGCACGCCGCCCGATTCGAGCAAAAGGACGATGCCCGCGACACGCTGCGCCTTGGCGCGCTCGAATAGGCCGACGATTTTCGCGCCCTGGATTTCACCGACTGCGCCCCCCATGAAGCCGCCTTCCTGAGAGGCGAGCAATACCGGCAAGTTGTCCAGCGTACCGCTGCCGATCACGACGCCATCGTCGAACGCCGCGGGAAGGTCCAGCGCGGCCAAATGCGGCGACAGCGTCCGCATGGTCGGCGGCAAAATTTCGCGCCACGATCCTTCGTCGAGGATGCCGATGATGCGTTCGCGCGCGGTCGCTTCGTAGTAGCTTTGCATCGGCTAGCGAGAATCGGGCCCGATGAATTCTTCGATTGCCTGATCGAGGCGGAGCGCGACGATGGCGGGCGTCGCCCCGGCGTCATTGATCGAGATGCGAATGCCGGTCAGCGGATGGCGTTCGAAAAAATCGGCCATCACCGCGCGCCAAACTTCGCCGAATCCATTCGCCGCCGTGCTGATGTCGATCGTGCAGTCGTCCGATGCTCGCGTCGGCTCGATCAGGACTTCGAGATTGCCGGAAGCAACGACGCCGACGACGCACGAATTTAGCGCCGTCGCGCGCCGGCCGCCATCGAATCGGAATTGCAATCGCTCCATCAGCGCGCCGCCGGGCCGCCCCAAGGCGCGCACGACGCGGCGCACGGCCGCCCGAAGCCGCGTCGTGAGCAGTTTCCAACATATGCCCCCCGGAGCAGCGAGGCGCGCATTTGGCAAACGAGGCCACGAGCGTGGGGGTCCATCATTTCACCAGTTTCGGAACCGTTTCGGCGGCTGGTAGAGACCGCCCGAGGCCCGCACGAGATCCTTGATCGAGCGCGCCGCGAGCAAATCGCGCGTCGCGTCGCGCTTGTCGATGCCGAGGTCTTCGGCGCGGCGAATGACGCCGCGTTCCCGCAATTTTGCAACTGCCGCGCGATCGCGCCCCAATCCGACCGTCGTGTAACCGGCGACGCCGCGAATCGCTTGCTCGCGCTCGATTTCGTCGCGGCACAAGAGCAAATTCGCGATGCCCTCTTCGGTCAGAATGTGCGTCACGTCATCGCCGTAAATCATGATCGGCGGCAACGCCATGTTGGCAGAAGCGGCCAGCTCCCATGCGTCGAGCCGCTCGACGAACGCGGGCGCCATGTGCTCGCGAAACGTCTCGACCATTTGCACCACGAGCTTGCGTCCGCGGGGCGCGGCACCATTGCCGCGATGCGCTTCTCGGCCCGCCATCAGCCACGGCGCCGTGGCGTGCCGGCGTCCCCGCGCGTCGGATCCCATGTTGGGCGCGCCACCGAAACCGGCGATGCGGCCGAGTGTGGCCGTCGAGCTGTTGCCCGCGAGATCGATTTGCAGCGTGGAGCCGATGAACATGTCGCAGGCGTAATGTCCCGCGGTTTGACAGAATGCGCGGTTGCTCCGCATGGAACCGTCGGGACCGGTGAAGAATACGTCCGGACGTGCGCGAATGTAATCTTCCATGCCGAGCTCCGATCCGAACGAGTGCACGGACTCGACGAAGCCGGCTTCGATCGCGGGAATCAGCGTCGGGTGGGGATTCAGCGCCCAGTAGCGGCAAATCTTGCCGCGCAATCCCAACGCTTCCGCATAGGTGGGCAACAGCAGCTCGATGGCGGCCGTGTCGAAGCCGATGCCGTGATTCAGCCGATCCACGCCATATTGCGCGTAGATGCCCTTGATCGCCATCATCGCCATCAGCACCTGAATCTCGGAGATCATCGCCGGATCGCGCGTGAACAGCGGCTCGATGTAATGCGGTGTCGGACTCTGCACGACGAAATCGATCCAATCGGACGGAATGTCGACCCGCGGCAGCTTGTCGGTCAGCTCGTTCACTTGGGCGATCACGACGCCGCGTTTGAACGCGGTCGCCTCGGCAATAACCGGCGTATCTTCGGTGTTCGGTCCCGTGTACAAATTGCCTTCGCGATCGGCGGCTTGTGCAGCGACGAGCGCGACGTCTGGCGTCAAGTCGATGAAGTACCGGCCGAACAATTCGAGATACGTATGAATCGCGCCGATCGCGATCTGCCCGTTGCCGGCGAGCTTGGCGAGACGCGCCGCTTGCGGCCCCGAGAACGAGAAATCGAGCCGCGAAGCGATACCGCTTTCAAACACGTCGAGATGCTCGGGAAGCGCAAGGACGGATTGCACGACATGCAAGTCGTGGACGCGCCCGCGATCGACTTGCGTCAAGCCGCGAGCAAGAAAATCCGCTTGCTTTTGATTGTTGCCTTCGATACAGACGCGATCGCCAGGGAGGATGACCTCTTCGAGCAGCGCGACGATCGCGTCGGCATCGACGAGCTTGCCTTCGAGGCGTGGGCCCAGCCGGTTATGCGCACCCGTGAGCCGGTGTTTGCGTTGCTGCTCGCGCGTGTTCCATATCTTGGGCGGTGCGGCGATTGCATTCACACTGATGAGGTTAGTCTGGCGGAATGCGGCCGTTTGTTACGGATCGCCATCTAGCATGCAGGCGAGCCAATCCTGTATACAGGCCAGCTTAGGCAGGTCCATCGGTCGCGTCAAGGTCAATTGGGCTCGCAAAGCGCCAGGTTCTTCCCGATTAGCGGTTCGATGTACCCTAATGTTCCTCGACTTGACTTTGTTCAGGACGCAGCCTATTTTGCATACAAATAGCGGCAATTGCGTACACAAGACTGACCACGGCGAAGATCGTTTTCATGTGGACAGCCAAAGATAAATGCGCATTTCTGCCTGGACCTGCCTCGGCAGACAGGCTGAAAAAGGCTCGTTCGTTTCGACTCTAAGGAGGAGATGCCATGAAGGCCACACATATCAGAACCGCCGCGGCGCTCACGGCAGTGCTCTTGGCGGGTTCCGTTGCCGCGGCGCCCGTGGTGCTGCGCGCATCGCACCAGTTTCCCGGCGGGAAAGGCGACGTGCGGGACGAAATGGTTCAGATTATCGCGCGTGAAGCAAAGGCCGCGAACGCCGATCTCGAGATACAGGTGTATCCCGGAGCATCGCTGTTCAAGCCGAACGATCAGTGGAACGCGCTCGTCAATGGGCAGCTCGATATCTCGTCGTTTCCACTCGACTATGCGAGCGGCAAGGTACGCGCGTTCGGTGCCACGCTGATGCCGGGACTCGTGCGCAATCATCAGCGCGCCGAACGCCTGAACGACTCCAAGTTCATGAAGGACATCAGGGAGAAGATCGAGAAGGCGGGCGTGATCGTCCTCTCGGACGCATGGCTGGCCGGCGCCGTCGCCTCCAAGAAGGACTGCATCCGCACGCCGGCTGACATCAAAGGGCAGAAGATCCGCTCGGCCGGCCCGACGTTCGCGGCGATGTGGCAGGCGGCGGGCGCTTCGATCGTCTCGATTCCGAGCAACGAGGTTTACAACGCGCTGCAGACCGGCGTCGCGGACGCCACCGACACCAGCACCGGCAGCTTCGTGTCGTTCAGAATTTACGAGCAGGTCAAGTGCATCACGGCGCCAGGCGAAAACGCGCTGTGGTTCATGTACGAGCCCGTTTTGATGTCGAAGAAGAGCTTTGACAAGCTCGACAAGAAGCAACAGGAGGTTCTGATCAAAGCCGGAAAGAAAGCCCAGGACTATTTCGCCAAGGAGGCAAAGGGCCTCGATGACGAGATGGTCAAGGCATTCAAGGAGCACAAGGTCGACGTGGTCACGCTAACGCCGGCCGAATACGACACTTGGATTAATGTCGCGAAGCAGAGCTCGTACGCCGACTTCGCCAAAGAAGTACCCGACGGAAAACAATTGATCGATGAGGCACTCGCGGTCAAATAGAGCAAACGATCACTGCGGGCAGGAAAACCAACCTGCCCGCCGCTTTGCGCTCGTAAGGGGAGCGACACTTGCGCCGCCATCCAATGCAGCATTTCACCGCTGCCGTGAGACATGTCTCGCGGCTATGCGGGTATACAGCTGCGGGCCTGATCGGCGGAAGCGTGCTAATCGTCTGTCAAATGGTGTTCGTCCGCTATGTGCTCAACGAGAACACGATCTGGCAGACCGATTTCGTTACCTACAGCCTCGTTGCCGCCACCTTCATTGGAAGCCCGTACGTTTTGATGACGCGTGGGCACGTGAACGTCGACGTCCTTCCGCTCCATGTCGGCCCTCGATCGCGATGGTGGCTCGCAGTGTTCGCTTCGACGTTAACGCTCGCGTTCTGTATTGCGATCACGGTGCTGACGTCGCAGTTCTGGCTGGAAGCGTGGCAGAACCGCTGGGTATCCGACACGATGTGGCGCGCACGGCTTTGGATTCCCTATGCGGCGATGCCGATCGGCCTCGGCATTTTGTCGCTGCAATGCGCGGTCGATCTCGCAAGCCTCGTCACCGATCGTGAGCGGCCGTTCGGAATAGCGCCGGGACCGCGATCGTGACGCCCACTCAGCAGGGAGTGATCGTGCTCGTCGTGACGCTGGCCATTTTGTTGTCGGGTGCCCCGGTCGCATTCGGACTCGGCGCCATCGCTTTGAGCTTCCTCGTCATCTTCCATGGTCTCGACGCGCTGCACGTCGTCGCCGAAACGCTCTACTCCGGATTGAACGACTTCACGCTGGTCTCGATTCCGATGTTTGTGATGATGGGCGCGGCGATCGGCTCGTCGCCAGCCGGCAAAGACCTCTACATCGCGCTCGAACGGTGGCTCTATCGGATGCCCGGCGGGCTCGTGATCTCGAACCTCGGCGCCTGCGCACTGTTCGCCGCTCTGACAGGATCGTCGCCCGCGTGCTGCGCAGCGATCGGCAAGATGGGCATTCCCGAGATGCGCAGTCGAGGTTACCCCGACGACGTCGCGACCGGCTCGATCTGCGCCGGTGGTACGCTCGGCATTCTGATTCCGCCGTCGATCACGTTCATCCTCTACGGAATCGCGACCGAAACATCGATCGGGCGCTTATTCCTCGCCGGCGCCCTGCCTGGCGTAATGCTCACCGGGTTGTTCATCCTGTGGACGGTCTTCATTATCTGGAAGCGCGGCTTCCGCTCGCACGCGATCAATTTCCGCTTTAGCTGGAAGGAGAAGTTCGAATCGGTGCCGAAGGTCGCTCCGTTCCTCGCCATCGTCGTGTGCGTGATGTACGTGCTCTACGGCGGCGTTGCGACACCTTCGGAGGCGGCAGGCGTGGGTGCGGCACTTTGCGTCGTGCTCGCAATCGTCCTCTACCGAATGTGGCGGCCCGCGCAATGGTGGACGATTCTGCGCGATACGACGCGCGAGTCGGTGATGATCCTGATGATCATCGCTGCTGCGGTGTTGTTCGGTTACATGCTCACTTCGCTCTATCTCACGCAGACGCTCGCCCAGGCGATCGCCGATATGCACGCCAATCGCTGGGCGCTGATGGCGATGATCAACGTGTTCCTCCTGGTCTGCGGGTTTTTCATTCCTCCGGCAGCGATCATCCTCATGACCGCGCCGATTCTGTATCCGATCATCAAGACCGCCGGCTTCGATCCCGTCTGGTTTGGCGTGGTTCTCACGATCAACATGGAGATCGGTCTCATCCATCCGCCGGTCGGGCTCAATCTCTACATCGTGAGCGCGATTGCCCCCGACGTGCCGGTGACGCGGATCATGTGGGGCACGATTCCGTATGTGCTGTGCATGATGCTGGCCATTGTGCTTCTTTGCATTTTTCCAGAGATCGCCACCTGGCTGCCGGATCGATTGATGGGACCGACCCGCTGAGCGAAGTGTCGTGATGACGGACTTGGCGATGCAACAAGAGTAGCGCTAACACAAGTTCCTCCGCTTCTTCGCATAAAAGTGTCCGGGTTTGGTCCAGCCACTCGATGGCTTACCCCAGCTTCGCCGGCCCCGGCTCATAAACACGCGTCGTTATACAAATCCTGTTGACTTCGTATCTCGTTGGGGCTAGCGTGCATACAAAACGCGGGCGATTTGACGACCCGCGAACGGCTGCCGAATACAAAGCGATCGGTGTATGGAGGAGATTTCGAGCATGACTGCAATCGAAGCGGCGCCGTCGCGTCTGTGGTTCTGCGCCCTATCTCCGCTTCCCCCGCTCGTTGCCGGCAATCCATCCGCCGTCACAACTCGATAGCGCGCGACGTGTTGTCAATCTCCGTTGCGGTCGACGTCGCTTGCGCGTCTCGCCGCTTGATAGGCGCGTGGCGTGGTCGATTGCCGTTCGAATCCGACATTTCGTTCACGATGATTCCGGTCACGCTGCTTGCGCGTCGAACCGGAACGGTGCAGTGGGAACAGGGAGCCGCCTAAATCCGAGTGACTAGGAGGACTGAAACATGGATCCAAATACTTTCGCACTTCGCGCGAGCGCCGTCGACGACGTTCGATGCGTTCGTTTTGCTTCGCTTGTCGCCTCGCTCGCGGTGGCCGCGACGCTCGCCACACCAGCCGCCGATGCGCGGATAACGAGTGTCCAGATCACCAGCACGACGCCAGCGTTCAACGGTACGTCGTTCGGCAGCGTCGGCCAATATCAGAACGTCGTCGGTGTCGCGCACGGCGAGCTCGATCCCGATGATCCGCTGAATGCCGTCATCACCGATATCGACCTTGCGCCGCGCAACGCGCGCGGAGCCGTCGAGTACACGATGGACTTCTCGATCTTCAAGCCCGTCGACGAGTCGAAGGGTAACCACACGCTGCTCTATGACGTGGTGAATCGAGGCCGCATGAGCATCCCGGCACTCGACATCGGCAGCAGCGGCAGCAATCCCGGCGACGGCTTCCTCGAGAATTCGGGCTACACGATCGTCTACAGCGGTTGGGAGCACGACGTCACGTCCGGAATCAAGATCACCCCGGTGCCCGCTCGTAACAAGGACGGCAGCTCGATCACCGGACGCGTCCGTTCCGAATACATCCAGAACTCGAATGTGTCGACGCAGGATGTGACGGCGCCCCCTGCGTACGAATCGATCAGCACGAGCAACGCAGGCGCAACGCTGACACGGCGGGTCCACCAATTCGATCCGAAGGAGGTAATTCCGAATTCGCAGTGGGCATTCGCCGATTGCGGCTCGACACCTTTCCCGGGCGTCCCGAGCACCTTGAGAGTGTGCTTGCAAGGGGGCTTCGACTCGAATCACATCTACGAGCTTCTGTACACGGCAAAGAATCCCGTCGTGACCGGCGTCGGCTTCGCGGCGACGCGCGACTTCCTTTCCTACTTGCGCAACAGCAACGGCCGGAACACGGGCAAGGGCAATGGCAACGGTGTCGGCAACGGCGACGGCCGCGGCCGCTGCAACAATCGCGGGCAAGGCGCTGCGCACAACGGCTGTCCGCAATTGCTGCCGACGCCGGCAAGCCTGCTCGGCAATGCCATGGACAACGCGATCATCTACGGGTCTTCGCAAAGCGGGCGTTGGATTCGCACGTTCCTGCAGCTCGGATTCAACCAGGACGAGAATCTCCATCTGGTTGTCGAAGGCGCAATTCCCCACAAAGCGTCGAACCGCGGCGCCTTCAACGTGCGCTGGGGTCAGCCGACTCGGCTTTCTGGCACGCAACACACCGAAACGCAATTCCCGGGTCAGGAATCGCCGCAGACGTGGGGCGTTTACGCGGACGCGCTTTCGGATGTGACCGCGAGCCAGCTCGATCGATGCAACTCGACGAACAGCTGCCCGAAGATATTCCAGACGATGACGGATACCGAATACTGGCAGGCGTTGATGGCGCTCAACACGTCGACTGTCGAGGGAGGCGCGGACCTCGTCGTTCCGGGCAACGTGCGGATCTATCAATTCTCCAACACGCAGCACGGCGGCGGTGATCCCACCGCGCTGCCGACGGTGCTGCCGAATCCGCCGGTCAACTGCCAGCTTCGCACGAATCCGAATCCGTTCATTCCAGCTCAACGAGCGCTGCTCGTGGCGCTCCAACAATGGATCGTCGATGGCACCGAACCGCCGCCGAGCCTGTATTCGAAGGTGGGTGATGGAACGCTTGTCCCGGTCGAAACGGTTCATTACGGTTACACCGGGGCCGTGAACTTCACGGTACCGGGCGTCGCCAATCGCAAGTTCTACCTCGATCGCGGAAATGCGTTCAACGTGGAAGACATATCGGGGGTGATGGCCGAGCCGCCGGTGACCGGCGCGCCCTATGCGTTGCTGGTTCCTGCCGTCAATTCCGATGGCAACGATCTTGGCGGATTGCGCAACGCCAATGTGCAAGTTCCGCTCGGCACGTACACGGGGTGGAATCCCCGCAAAGCGGGATTCAGCGAAGGCGATTCGTGCGACTTGACGGGTGGTTACATTCCCTTCTTCCGCACACAAGCGCAACGCATTGCGGCCGGCGATCCGCGCCCGTCGCTCGCCGAGCGCTATCCGACGCATGCCGATTACGTCGCGAAGGTAACGGCCGCGGTGAACAGTCTCGTCGCCCAACGCGTTTTGTTGCCACAGGACGCGGCGTTGATGATCAATCAGGCCAACGCGGCAGTGGTGCCGTGATGCTTACAAATCCATCAAAGGAGGAAATCGCAATGTCGCCGAGCTGCAACCATCCATGGCGGCGCACCGCGCTGTCGGTTGCCATCGTTGCCGCAGTCATGGCTGCCGCGTCGGCGGCCGACGCGCGGGTAACCCGGATCGTCGTCGATCAAAAAGTCTCGCCCGCGTTTTCCGGCCAGACGTTCGGAACCTCCGGTCAATATGAAACGATCCTGGGACGCGTCTTCGGCGAGCTCGATGCGAAAGATCCGCACAACACGATCATCAACGACATCC
>DASXPO010000236.1:0-58787 GCA_036493535.1 Casimicrobiaceae bacterium | reverse complement strand
AACAAGGTAATCTTCGGAATCACATCGAGCCACCTGCCATTCGTCACGCGCAATGCGTAACAGATTGCGAACAAGCGCCAGATACCGATTCACGGTCGCCCGCCGATTACCGCAACGAGTATTAACGACTCCTGAGCAAGGGGTGCGTCGTAAGGAAAGCTACCGACGACGCGCTACAAACGTGCATCCGATAATCTCGACGTCTACCTTATTCGTTGTTCGACTTGGTGCTTTGCTCACAATTCGTCTTCAGTGGGCAGCCTGAAGGCGAAGCATGGTGGATCCCTTTAAGCACGAATGACGCGAAAAGAAGAACTGCCGCAATTCGTAACAGTCGCTCGTCTCGTGGAGTCCAACGCTGCTTGAGTTCCTCTGCAAGGGCAATCGCTTCTTCGATGCGATTTTTGTCGGGTGTTGAGGGCTGCGCCGGCATGGTCGCGGTTTCCCCACCGCCTCCCGGTCTCCGATCATTGGGACGTAGTCGAAGTGTCTCCCTAACACTCGTGATGCGCTTCGATATTGCATTTGAGCCGAAAGCGGGGAAGAGGAGTATCACGGCGCTTAAACCTCCACTGATATCGGAGGCAATCTCCCAGTAAGAACTCATGACGCCAGTCGCTCCTTGCCCGCAAGAAGTCGAGTTCCCTTTCGATCGACTCGGCGCCCTAAGGAAGTCATCCTTTGACTATTTCGATACCAGCGGAAGAATACGGCTGCATTGATGTTACGTGCCCCACGATTTGAACGACCTCCGGCCGGCGAGCCTCCCGCGCCTCAAACTGCACTCGCAGGCTTTCCCCCATTGCGCGTGCAAGTCTGACTAGCGTAAGCAACGTAGGCCCGCGAGATAACATTCCAGACTCGATGCGACTAATCTCTGCTTGAGGAACACCGCTTCGTTCTGCGAGCACATCTTGCGAGAGTCCGCTCTGCTTGCGCGCCGTGGCAATCATGCGGCAGATAGCCGCGACCTCGACCGAATCTTCATGCGCTTCTCGTCCTTTTCGATTCTTTACCGCTTCAATCGCCCTGCGTGGGAGCTTTTCAGCCATCTCATACCTCGTTGTCGCGCCTTTCGGTGCGATTTCACAGCTCCAACCGTTCATTCGAAACTTACCCGTTTCGCCCTTTGGTAGCCGGCAAGCGGCGGCCGCTTGCGCGAGCATTTGCTCTGCTTTGGGCGTCCTTCCAAACCCTTTCCCACGCGGGACTTTCAAATCGTTCAAAAGAAAGCGCAAGAATAATGCCGTCCTTCTCGCCAATAATTGCCACAATGCCCTCGTCATCCGGACAACAAACTAACTCTCTGAACGTCGTGCCATCGTCTCGGCCCGAAGACCGCGTAAGTTTCTTCAGGGCCTTTAAACACTTAGGATCGCGCTTGATGTCAATATACATTCGCCAGAAGTCAACCAACGCATTGGCTAGGGCCTGATTTCCCGTTTGCTCAGCGAACTTCTTGATCGCGTCGTACTCAGCCGCAGCTTCTACGTGAAGCCATTCATCGTCGCTATCAAAGTTGTTCTTGGCCATAAATTATGGTGTTTACCACATAAAATGTCAATAGGCCATCCGCTCTGTTGGCGCTGATATAGCCTAACCAGTTATTCGGTCCCTTGCCACAGCACGTCCTTGCCGTAACCGATGGAGTCGCCTGATGAGCGCGAACCCGACCTACCCTTATGCGACGTTTCTCGACATCAAATTCCCCGCTCTCTCGATCGTCGATGTATCGGCGCTCGTAAAAGCCTGCACAGATCAGTGGTACAACCAGACACTGTGCAAAGTTAACGATGCAGTTGTCAGGTTGGGCGTGATGCAAGGCGAATACCACTGGCACAAGCACGACAACGACGACGAATTCTTCTTTGTGCTTGATGGCCACTTCATCATTGACCTGGAAGACAAGTCGGTCGACCTGCAGCCGCGAGAGGGCTTCGTAGTTCCAAAGGGCATCGTGCATCGCACGCGTGCGCCGGATCGAGCCGTCATTCTCATGGTTGAGACGGCAGCCATCGTTCCGACCGGTGACGGCTGACCACGCGTTCAACCGGACTCGCCCGCGGGATGGACATAGGACGCCGATGCAGACGCCGATTGACTACCTGAATCCGCGGTTGCCCGCCGGACTGAAGCGCGTGCGGATGCCGGTTATCGACGCCACACGAGGAGCGCTGCATGCCTATGGCCGGCTGATCGACGACCCGAAGGACTGTTCTATCGAGATCGTTCGTTGGCCCGCCCAAGGCGCCAGGCCTATCGACGACGACACCGGAGACCAGGGCGGGACGACCGAAGGTATCTTTGTGAGCGAGTGGCGTGGCGACATCCTGTACGGCCGCAACGAGGCTGTGGGAGGCCACTACATCCTGGCCTACGCGACCGCGCCCGAGCTCGCGCGCGACGATCACGCCGACTTGCCGGGAGCCATGTTGCTCTGGCATGCCAACTACCATCCGGATGGCGGTCAACTGTTCTTTCCTCTCGACCATCAACCGTTCTATGTGCCGTTGGCTCTTCCTGGCGATGACGTCTCGCCGGAGCGCTTTGTGTGCTTCCGGTTTGGCGGTCGTCAGGGACTCTACATCCATCCAAACATTTGGCACGAGGGCGTATTCGGTCTCAGCGGCACGCAACGATTTTTTGACAAACAGGGTGCGGTACACGCCAGAGTCTCGGTGGACTTTGCGCGCGAGTTCGAATGCTTGCTCGAAGCACCGATCGTGTGACGCCGGGCGGTGAAACGTCAATCCGTTGAGTGGCGATTTTTCTCCCGTAGGCGGACATGCCATCCGTCGACGAACTCCTGCGTCGGCGTTAGACGCCACTCGTGACTTTTACGCCACGCCGAGATGCCGATGTTCGGCGACCTGCGCCAACACCGTGAGCGTCTTGCCGATTTCTCTCGCCTTGTCGAAGAAGTAATCAGCGCCCAACGCATGCGCGGCCTCTCGATACTCGTCGCCGATGCAATTGGTCAGCATGATCCGCGTTGGCGGAATTTCTTCACTGTTGATCGCGATGCCTTCCAGCACGTCATAGCCGGTTCCCCCTTTAAGCTGGATGTCGATTGTGACAACATCCGGATGGAGGACGGCGATCTCGCGGAGTGCTATCGTCGCTGTGTCCGCATCGCCAACGACGCGAGCGCCCGTTGTTTCGATAAGTTCGGTCAGAATCCGGACGATGATCGCCGAGTCCTCAACCACATAGACGGTTACGTCTGTCGCTTCATGGTTGAAGTCCGCGGCGTTGTAGTCGACATCGTTCACGCCGTTCATTACGGGCGCATTGCTGCGCCGGCTATGTAGGCAAAAACCTGATACCCGTGTAGGAGTATTGCTTACTTGATGTGGCGGACACTCGGTCCCATGTCGTTCCGCGTTATCGTTCGCCATTGCTGAGAAACGACGATGGATACCATGACCGTTCTGCTGGCCGACGATCACCGCGAAATCGTCGATTCGCTCACAGCACTCCTGCAACTTTCCGGTTGTGCTGTGCTACCTGCTTACTCCGTGCGTGAGGCCTTGGACTTATTGGACGAGCCGCATAAAATCGACGTTGTCGTATCCGATATACGCATGCCCGACGCCGATGGGTTCGACCTTTTCCGCGTTCTGCGACATCGCTTTCCGACGCTTCCCGTTATTCTGATGACCGGCCTTCCAATAACGTCGGATGACGTCATTCCACTCGGGGCGACGATTCTTGAAAAGCCAGTGGGCATCGAACAGCTGGAACGAGCAATCGCTGAGGTCGCCGAACGCAAACGTTCGCTCGCGACGAACGTCGCTTCGTCTGACGGTGGCGGCGCCGCCAGCGCCTGATTCGGCCGGCCGATCAGTTCTTCCGGACGACGTTCAGCGCGTGCTGATAGTTATCGGAATGTAGTCATCCGGCCATTTTATTAATGCAGGCGACTCTGCTTGAGACCCACACGAAGCGATCGTCGATCCTCACGATCGCGCAATTCGGCCAAGCAGGTAGCCGATGACCAGCGCTCCTACGACGGTCGAAATAGGACGAGCGCGAATCGACGTGCACGCGGCTTCCGTCAGTCGGACCTGGGTCTGCTTCGCCTGTTCCGGAATGCTGGATGCCCATTGCGCCGCCGAGCCAGCGGCGTCCGCAGCGCTGTTGACCGCGCGATGCGCCGATCCGCTCAGGCGGTCGACCTGCGCCGTCGCCTTGTCGGCAACGCTGTCGACCGTGCGATGCGCGGTTTGTGCAGCGCTTTCGGATTTGGAGTTCGCGGTGTTTGACGGGTTGAGTGGGCTCGCATCGGAAGTGTCGCCGCCCAGCGTGGTGGTTCGATCCATCGTATTTCCTTTAGGTAGATTGTGTGGCGACGCGAGCGCGTCCCCGCGGCTACTGTCCCGCTTTCTATTTCAGTCCGCCAGCGGACAGCATCTGCTTTGTCTGTAGGACGGCGATTAGAGGCGCCGACACTGCGTGTTCGGGACGCGACATCGAGCGAGGCATCCTTACCGCGATCCAAAATCGATTTATGTCCTCCCGACGAGCCCCGCGATGATGATGACGAGCTCCGACATGTCGAAGGGCTTGGCCAAATGAGTCTGGTAGCCTGACAGGATCGCCCGCTTGCGATCCTCCGCGCGGGCGAATGCAGTGAGCGCGAGTGCAGGTATCCGCTCACCCTTGGCTTCACGTTCACGCACGCCGCGCATGAATTGAAAGCCGTCGACGCCGGGCATCCCGATGTCGCTGACGATCACGTCCGGCCGGGACGCTTCGAGAATATTTAACGCATCTTGGGCGGACGTAGCGAGGCTCACGATCGCGCCTTGTTCTTCCAGCACGCGGCGGATCACCTCGAGGGCGTCGGGCTCGTCATCGACGACGAGAGTCCGAACGCCGCTCAGTTGCGGCAAAGCAGATTCTTCCTTACCCAAACTTTGAGCAGGATGCGCTCGACCGGACATGCGTTCCTCGAATTCGACAATCGTCAGCGGCAGGGTCACGACGAACGTCGCCCCCTTTCCTTCACCGAGACTCTTGGCCTGCAACGACCCACCATGCAGCTCCGAGAGCTGCTTCGCTATCGCAAGCCCGAGCCCCAGTCCGCCATACTTTCGCGTCGTGGAAGCGTCCTTTTGGGAGAAGCGTTCGAACACGTGAGGCAGGAAGTTGGCGGGGATCCCGATTCCCGTGTCGCTGACGCTCAGTTCGATATGAGAGTTCACCCGCTGCAGCAGGACCTGTACCCTTCCTCCCTTCGGCGTGAACTTGATGGCGTTGCTGAGCAAGTTCCAGAACACCTGTTGCAGGCGGCTTGGGTCCCCGGACACCACTCCGCCGCGGGGGTCGAGCACGCTCTCCAGGCGAATGCCTTTGGTGTGCGCGGTCGGCTCGGCCGAGTCCATGGCCGCGCGAACAATATCGATCACGGGGACCTGCTGCACGTCGAGGCGCAGTCGGCCGGACAAAATGCGACTCAAATCGAGCAGGTCTTCGATCAAGCGCGCTTGTGCGCGCGCATTCCGTTCGATGGCCTCAACCGCACGTTGAAAATCCTCGGGCTTCGGCGTGCGCTGCCGTTTGAGGATCTCCGACCAGCCGAGAATCGCACTCAACGGCGTCCGAAGCTCGTGTGAAAGCGTGGCGAGAAATTCGTCCTTCATGCGCGCCGTGCGCTGCGCGGCGATACGAGCGCTGCGTTCCGCTTCGAGCAGTTCCTCGCGTTGTGCCCCGCTTTCCTCGAGCGCTTCGGCGCGTTTGCGCTCCGACAAGTCACGCGTGAGCTTGGCGAATCCACGCAATCGCCCGTCGTCGTCGCGCAAGGCGGCAATGGTGACGCCCGCCCAGAACCTCGAACCGTCCTTGCGAATCCGCCAGCCCTCATCGACAAACCGACCCGTTTCGGTGGCGACCATGAGCTCATGCTCGGGCCACTTGCTTTCGATCGCATCCGGAGGATAGAACTTGCGGAAGTGCTGCCCAATGATTTCGTGGGCCTCGTAGCCTTTGATGCGCTGTGCACCGCTGTTCCAGGTGATCACATTGCCGTTGGCGTCGAGCATGAAAATCGCGTAGTCGGTCACCCCCTCGACCAGCAGGCGAAAGCGTTGTTCGCTCTGCCGCAGCGATTCCTCGTGCTCGCGCCGGTTCGTCAGATCGCGTGTGACTTTGGCGAAGCCTTGCAAAGTTCCGTTGTTGTCGCGCAGGGCCGTAATGACGACGTTTGCCCAGAACCGCGAGCCGTCTTTGCGAAGTCGCCAGCCCTCATCCTCGAATCGCCCTTCGGCCGCGGCGACGCGCAATTCATGTTCCGGGAGTCCATGCTGTAGCGGCGCAGGCGGATAGAACACGGAAAAGTGCTGACCGATTATTTCGTGCGCCTCGTAGCCCTTGATGAGCTTCGCTCCGGCATTCCAGGTCAGAATATTTCCCTTCGGGTCGAGCATGAAGATCGCGTAGTCTCTTATGCTTTCGACCAGCAGGCGAAAAGACGCCTCGCTCGCGTCGAGCGATCCTTTCTGTTTCTCGCCAGCACCGGCCTCGGCCATCACTCGATTACGTTATTACACGCGGCCGTCGGCGTGCGCCACCCAGAGAACTCGCGTCGCAGTGTGGGGTTTGTCCTACGCTAGACGGATTCGAACGCCTGCCGCTCCTTACCGACCCGATCGAATATAGACTAAGCGCCACGCCAGCGCGATTGCTTGTATGGCGAGGGATTGCCAAGCTACGCAAAGCCGCGCCGTCGTCGCATGACTCCACCATGCAGTCACTTCCCAAAACGCCGTCCGGCATTCGCGGCCTCGACGAGATCACTGGCGGCGGACTCCCCCGCGGCAGGCCTACGCTGATTTGCGGTGGACCAGGATGCGGCAAGACGCTCTTCGGTATCGAGTTCCTGGCCCGCGGTGCATTGGACAATAACGAGCCCGGCGTGTTGATGTCCTTCGAAGAGCGTTCGGAAGATCTGATCGCAAACGCGCTGTCGCTCGGCTTCGACGTCGCAACTTTGATCCAGCGCAAGCTCATGGCGATTGACTTCGTGAAGGTCGAACGCTCGGAGATCCAGGAGACCGGCGACTACGACCTCGAAGGACTCTTTGTCCGACTGAATCTCGCCATCGATTCGATTGGCGCCAAGCGAGTCGTCCTCGACACGATCGAATCGCTGTTCGCGGGCCTTCCGAACGAGGCGCTTCTGCGCTCGGAGTTGAGACGGCTGTTTCTCTGGCTCAAGGAAAAAGGCGTTACGGCAATCATCACCGGCGAGAGAGGCCAGGGGATGCTGACCCGGCATGGGCTGGAGGAATACATCTCCGATTGCGTCATCTTCCTCGACCACCGAGTGACGGCGCAGGTTTCGACGCGGCGTCTTCGCGTCGTCAAGTACCGCGGGTCGTCGCACGGCACCAACGAATATCCGTTCATCATCGACAAGGACGGCATCACCGTCATTCCCATCACTTCTGCCGGTCTGGATTATCCCGCCTCGAAAGAGCGCGTCTCGACGGGAGTGCGCGCGTTCGACGATCTTCTCGCGGGCGCCGGATACTACCGCGGCAGCGCTATCTTGATTACCGGTGATGCCGGCGCCGGCAAGACGACTCTCGCGGCTCGATTTGTCGAAGCGGCATGCGAGCGCGGCGAGCGAGCCCTCTATTTCGGGTTCGAGGAGTCGCCAGACCAACTGGTTCGCAATATGGGGTCCGTCGGCATGGACCTGCGCCGCCACGAGAAGTCCGGGCTTCTCTGTTTTTCCTGCGACCGTCCGACTCTCGTGGGCCTCGAGGCGCACCTGTCGGGCATGATCAGACAGGTGGACGCGTTCAAGCCCTCGGTCGTCGTGGTCGACCCAATCAGCAGCCTCCTTTCGGGCACTGCCGCGACGGAAGTGCAGGCGATGGTGATTCGTTTGATCGATCATCTCAGGAAGGCGGGTGTGACGGTCCTCATGACCAGCTTGCTGGAGCAGTCCGGTTCGGTGGCGACGGAAATGCACATTTCGTCGATCGTCGACACGTGGGTCGTCATCCGCGATGTCGAGGTTCGCAACGAGCGCCGCCGGGAGTTCTATGTGCTGAAATCGCGGGGCATGAACCACTCGAGGCGGAAGTGGTGCCTCGTGATGGAGGAGAGCGGGATCAGCCTGATCGATGGCGCTCGCCGCGCAGGATCTGCCGCGCACGGTTCAAAGGTACCCGCGATCGCGTCGGACGCTCTAAAATGAATCGTCTCGGGAACTGCGATAGCGCAGAGAAGATCAGTATGAATAGACAGTCAAGACCCGGACGGCCGGGAGGCGCTCGAGCCGGATGATCGGGATAGACGGGAGACCACCATTGCAATTCCTACACTGGTACGACACTTGCCGCCTCCCATCGAGAAACATCGGTGACCTCTCTAACGTTGACCAGCCCCTGGGCGGACTAGACCTGGTCAAACGACGCTAGGACGCAGCTGAGCAGCATGGGCGATCGAAGCACACAGGAAGATTCCGCAGCTGAATTCGAGCGTCGCCGAGAGGGCGAATCGATTCGGTTCTCCTTCGTGCTCTATGTCGCGGGCGCCACGTCCCGCTCCCTCCGTGCCATCGAAAACGCCCGCGCGATGTGCGAAGAATTCCTGCGCGGGCGCTACGACCTCGAGATCGTCGATGTGTACAAAAATCCCGAGGCCGCAAGAGACGAACAGATCGTCGCGGTACCGACGCTCGTAAGGAAGCTGCCCGTGCCGTTGCGCCACGCAATCGGCGATCTGTCTTCACGCGAGCGACTGATCGCCAGTTTCGCGCTTGCAACATGATTGCCGGGATGCCGTCGTCCGCGAGCCTGCATGGGTCCCGACCGGACACGGATGAGATTCGCACGTTGCGCGCGCGGCTCGCCGAGGCGGAAGAAAAGCTCGAAGCGCTGCGTACCGGCGCGGTGGATGCACTTGTAGTCCAAGGTCCGGACGGCCCTAAGGTCTACGTCCTGCAGAGCGCCGATCACCCTTATCGGTTGCTGATCGAGCAGATGCCCGATGCCGCGCTCACGCTCGATCGTGCCGGCCACGTCCTCTACTGCAATCCCCGATTTGCCGCGTTGGTCCGTCGCGACAGCGCATCGATCATCGGCAAGGCTGTCGAGGAATTCGTGCTGCCTGCCGATCGCGCGGGGCTGCAAGAGGCGTTTGCCATTGCTCACTCGACGCCCTCGCTCGCCGAGTTGCGCCTGCGCGCTCTCGATGGGCACGTAACCCGCGCGCAATTTGCTTTCAGCGCGCTCCATACCGAGCAGTTCGACGGTGTATGTCTGATCGTGACCGATCTGACCGAGCATTATCGCGCCCAGGAGTTGATCGCGTCGGGACGGAAAAAGGACGAATTCATGGCCATGATCGCGCATGAATTCAGGAATCCGCTCGCGCCGATCCGCAATGCCGTCGCAATATTGCGTCGGGTAGGGCCGGCCGACGATGAGCGGCTGGTGCAGATGCGGGAACTCATCGGGCGCCAGGTGGATCATCTGACGCGCCTGGTCGACGATCTGCTCGACGTCTCCCGCATCACCCAGGGTAAGATCAATTTGCGGATGTCGGCGGTTGATGTCAATCGCATTCTTTCGGGCGGAGTGGAAATCGCGCGTCCGCTGATCGAAGAACAAAAACATCGGCTGACGCTGCAGCCTTTGCTGGAGCCGGCCGTCGTGATCGGCGATTTCACACGCCTCGTTCAGGTCATGGGCAATTTGCTCAATAACGCCGCCAAGTACACTCCGCCGGGCGGCGAGATCACGATCAGCGCTGTAAGGGATGCGCAATGGGTCGCGATACGCGTTGTCGACAATGGTGTGGGCATCGCGGCGGACCTGCTGCCTCGCGTGTTCGAATTGTTTACGCAGGCCCCCCGCGCTCCGGATAGGGCGCCGGGCGGACTGGGTGTCGGGTTGTCGCTCGTGAGTACGATCGTCCAACTTCACGGCGGATCGGTGGAGGCAAAGAGTGATGGTCCCCAGCTGGGAAGCGAGTTCATCGTCCGGCTGCCGGTATCGGCAACTGCGCATGAAGCGAAAGCTGCCGATCGTCGCTCGGGCGCCGTGAAGGGACAGCGTGTCTTGGTCGTCGACGACAATCGAGACGCTGCCGACAGTATGGCGACCTTGTTGCGCATGGGTGGTCACGACGTGCACGTCGCGTACGATGGGTCATCCGGCGTGGCGCTCGCGCTTGCGCAGGAGGTCGATGTCGCGCTCATCGACATCGGTCTTCCCGGCATGGATGGTCATGAGGTCGCGAAGCGTTTGCGTCAACACGATCAGACAGCTGGAATGGTTCTCGTGGCGCTGACCGGCTACGGCCGGGACGAAGATCGGTCCAGTTCTCGAGACGCGGGGTTCGATCATCATCTGGTCAAACCGGTCCAATGGGAAATGCTGGAGAAGGTGCTGCAGAAGGAATGACTCGCGTGACGTCTACCACCGGCATTACCAAGGATTTTGAATGAACAGTGCGAATCGTCGTCACGCGCGCGCCGACAGCAAGAAGCTCGTCGCGATTCTTTATCCGATTGCCATTCTCGTTGGATGTTCGACAGTCCCTTTGCCGAACGCCGGCCCGACCGCGGCGCAACGCGCACAAACGGTGATTGCGAATCCCATTCGAACCGATCAGGACCGGCGCATGGACGAATCGCGCAATCCCGCCGAGTTTTTGCCGTTCACCGGCGTGAAGCCGGGCATGACGGTGCTCGACGTCTCCGCAGGCGCGGGATACACATCGCAATTGCTCGCGCTTTCCGTCGCCCCCGACGGCAAACTGTGGGCGCAACGCGAGCAGCCGGGTGCGGCGCTCACCAAGCGGCTCGCCGATCATCCGCAGGCCAACTTCATTCCCTACTACCGGCCGTTCGAGGATCCTATCTCACCCGACGCGCCCAAGTTCGATCTGATCACGATCGTCAACAACTATCACGACATCAGCTATCTGCCGGTCGATCGCGCGAAGATGGACCAGCGCCTGTTCGCGGCGCTGAAACCCGGCGGACATCTGGTGGTCGTCGATCACTCGGCTCAACCCGGTACGGGAATCAGCGTCGGCAAGACGTTGCATCGAATCGATGAGGCAGTCGTCGTCTCCGAATTCAAGCAAGCGGGCTTCGTGCTCGAAGCCGAGGGTCAATTCTTGCGCCATCCGTCCGATACGCGCGATTTTTCGTCGGGAGATGGGCGTATGCTGACCGACAAATTCGCGCTTCGATTCGTGAAGCCAAATTGAATTTGGAACCGATTCATAAAAAAACGCTAAACTTTTCGGGAGGAGAAAATCAATGAAACCGCTGCCGCTCGTGCTCGCAAGCGTGGTCGCTATCACCTTGTCGTTTCCGGTGGCCGCCCAACAAGCGGCGCCGGCCGCACCGCCGATCAAACGAACGGTCTTGCAACGGTTCGATGTCCCGGGTTCGCCGAATTACGAGACCGTCACGGGGATCGCGGAGATTGCGCCGAACGTCAACATTGGCAGGCACACACATCCAGGCGCCGAAAGCGGCTACCTGATCGATGGCTCGATGACGCTGATCGTGGAAGGCAAGCCACCTCTCGCGCTCAAGGCCGGTGATTCCTATCAAATTCCAGTCAACGCGATCCACGATGCGAAGAGCACCGACGCAGGCGCAAAAGTTCTCGCGGTCTACATCGTCGAAAAAGGCAAGCCGCTGGCGTCGCCCGCACCCGCGCCGTAGATTCGATTCGGCGATTGCCGGCGGACGATGCCGCGTTTGCAGAGCGCTGGGGTCCTCGCGTTCCGTCGCCGGAACGGTGAGATCGAAGTTTTTCTCGTCCACCCCGGCGGCCCGTTCTGGCAGCGAAAGGACGACGGCGCATGGTCCATCCCCAAAGGCGAGATCGGCGAGAACGAAGCGCCCGAAACGGCTGCGCGCCGCGAGTTCGCCGAGGAGACGGGTCTTGTGCTCCCGGAGCCGCTCATCGCACTGACGCCGATCGTGCAATCAAGAAGCAAGGTCGTGCATCCATTCGCAGTCGAGGCGGAGCTCGACCCCGACGCGCTCGAGAGCAACACGTTCACCGCCGAATGGCCGCCACGCTCAGGCGTGATGCGCGAATTCCCAGAAGCCGATCGCGCCGCGTGGTTCTCGATCGCGGACGCGCATCGCAAGATCCTGGCGGGCCAGCGGTCCGTTCTGACCGAGCTCGTCGAACGACTTAACCGAACAGCCTGTCGAGCGTGATCGGCAGATCGCGTATGCGCTTTCCGGTCGCATGATAGACCGCGTTACATAGCGCGCCGGCAACGCCGGTGATGCCGATTTCGCCGATGCCGCGCGCACCGAGCGCCGTAAACCGGTTGTCGGGCTGATCGATAAAGGCCACGTCGAGCTGGCCGATGTCGGCGTTGACCGGAACGTGATATTCGGCAAGATTGCTGTTGACGATGCGCCCGGTTCGTTGATCGAGCACCGAATGCTCGAACAGCGCGAGGCTCACACCCCAGACGATGCCGCCGCGCAATTGACTCATCGCGGTTTTTGCGTTGAGGCGTCGGCCGACATCGTAGGTCGCCACAATGCGCGGCACGCGGATCGTGCCAAGATCCGGATCAACCCACACTTCCGCGAAAACGGCGCCATACGAATGCGCGGCGTAACGCTTCACCTCGGGACCCGGCATGGCCTCTGCGCTCGCGACGATCGGCGTGGTGCCGCGACGCGTCAAAAACGCGCTCAACTCTTCGCGACGCTGCGGGTCGATTGTCGAAACGATCACCCCGTTTTCGATCGCGACCTGCACTGGCGTGAGTCCCGCGAGCGGCGACTTTTCGTCGCGAACGACAAGCGAGATCACCTTCTCGCGCAACGTGTCGCATGCGCTCGAGACCGCGGGACCGACGCTCGCCGAGGTCATCGATCCACCCGAAACCGGCGCAGGCGGCAGCGAGGTATCACCCAATTCGAAACGCACTTTCTCGACGGGAACACCCAGCGATTCGGCGGCGATCTGCGTCATCGTGGTGTAAGTGCCGGTACCCAAGTCCTGCGTCCCGGACTGCACGATCGCGGAGCCGTCAGGAAGAAGCGTCGCCATCGCGGCCGCGGGCTGCGCGTGCGCGGGGTAGGTTGCCGTGCCGATTCCCCAGCCGACCAGGTAACGGCCGTTTTGCATCGACCGCGGTGCGGGGTTGCGCCTCTCCCAGCCAAAACGCGCCGCGGCATCGCGATAACACTCACGCAGGTACTTGCTGCTGAACGCCTTGCCGCTATGCGGCTCGTTCATCGCGTAGTTGCGCAGTCGCAACTCCAGCGGATCGAGACTCAACGCGTACGCAAGCTCGTCCATCGCGACTTCGAGGGCGAACGTCCCCGTGGCCAGTCCCGGTGCGCGCTGAAACGTCGGCACACCGACATTGAGGCTCGCCAGTCGATGCGATGTGGCGCCGTTCGCGCACGCATACATCATGCGCGTAGGTGCCGATGACGGCTCGGTGAAGTCTTCGAGTGTCGAGGTGTGCGAAATGACGTCGTGCCGGATCGCGGTCAAGGTTCCATCGCGCTTCGCACCCAGGACGATGTGCTGCTCGGTTTGCGGCCGTCCGCCGACCGGCCCGAACATCTGCGGACGCGCGAGCACGAGCTTCACCGGTCGCTCGATCTTGCGCGACGCCATCGCCGCCAGGACGACGTGCGACCAGGTCGATCCTTTGCAGCCGAATCCGCCGCCCACGAACGGACAGACGACCCGCACTCTGTCATGCGGTATCCCGAGCGTCTTGGCGACCGTCGCACGTACGCCGGAAACATACTGCGTGGAATCGTAGAGGACGAGCTGATCGCCCGCCCACGACGCGATGGTCGCGTGCGGCTCCATCGGATTGTGATGCTCCATCGGCGTCGTGTAGACCGCGTCGATGCGCGCTTCGGCAGCGGCGAGACCGGCCGCGAAATCGCCCCAATTCGCTTCGTGCGGGACAGGGCCTTTGAGCGCCGGCGCATGCGGATTGCTCCTGGCAACGGCAAAGTCGAGCATCGGGTCTTGCGGTGCGTACGCGACGCGGATGCGCGCGGCCGCGGCGGTGGCGCGCTCGAACGTATCGGCGACGACAACGGCGATCGGTTGTCCGTTGTAGCTGACGACGTCGTCTTGCAGCAGCGACATTACGCGGCCGGCCGGCGGATTGACCGCGGCGCGTCCCTTCTGCGGCAACTGCGCCGCGTTTTGATGCGTCATCACCAGCAGAACGCCGGGGGAGCGCTCCGCTTCGCGCGCGTCGATGCCGGCGATCTTCCCGTTCGAAACGGTGCTCTGGACCATTACGGCGTGGCACAAATGCGGCAGCGAAAACTCGGCGGCATAACGTGCCGCACCGGTGACCTTGAGCCGCCCGTCGACGCGGTCGAGTGGGCGTCCGATGATCTTGTAGGTGCCCTCGTTGAAGTGGCCGTCGTCGTTCATGCGATCGCTCCGACGTTTTGCAACGCGCGCGCAACGGTGCGCCGCGCGAGATCGACCTTGAAGGCGTTGTCGCGCAAAGGGACCGCGCCGGCGATGGCGGCTTCGCTCGCGGCCGCGATGATATTGCGATCGAGTCGATGACCGATCAGTGCGCGTTCGGCCGCTTCGGCACGCCACGGCTTGTGCGCGACCCCGCCCATCGCGATTCGAGCGTCGGCGATACGGCCGTCCACCACGCGCACCCCCGTTGCGACCGACACCAGCGCAAACGCATAGCTCGCACGGTCGCGCACCTTCAGGTATTCGACGCTGGTGAACCGCGCCGGCGGAAGGGTGACGCCGACGATCAATTCATCGCGCTCGAGATTGGTGTCGCGCTCCGGCGTCGTTCCCGGCAGGCGATGAAACGCCGCGAAGGGAATCGCACGTGCGCCGCGCGCGCTCCGCACGTCGACTAAGGCATCGAGCGCCAGCATCGCGACGCTCATGTCGGAGGGATTTGTCGCGACGCACTGCGGGCTCGCGCCGAAAATCGCGTGAATGCGGTTATAGCCATCGCGTGCCGCGCAGCCCGATCCGGGACGGCGTTTGTTGCAGGCCGCATACGCAGTGTCGTAGAAGTAGTAGCAGCGCGTGCGCTGCAGAAGATTGCCACCGACGGTCGCCATGTTGCGCAGTTGCGGCGATGCGCCGGCCAGCAGCGCGCGCGACAAGAGCGGATAACGTTCGCGCACGTACCGATGATTCGCAAGATCGGAGTTGCGTACCAGTGCGCCGATTCGCAACCCTCCATCCGCGGTGGGCGCGACGATATTCAACGGCAGACGGTTGATGTCGACCAACCGTGCCGGCGCCTCGATGTCGCCCTTCATGAGATCGAGAAGGTTCGTACCGCCGGCTAGACAGCGCGTCGATGGATCGCGCAACGCGCGTACGGCGTCGTCGACCGAACCCGCACGCATGTAATCGAAAGCTTGCACGTCGATTCCCTTATTTCCCTTATCCGCGTTGGACCGCTTGCCGCAGCGCCGCGACGATGCCGGCATAGGCGCCGCACCGACAAATGTTGCCGCTCATGCGCTCGCGTAGTTCCTCGTCGGTGATTTCGATTGGTCGTGGTCGCGCGAGATCGGCCGTCACGACGCTGGCGTCGCCGTTGCGCAATTCATTGAGCGCCGCCACCGCTGAGCAAACCTGACCCGGCGTGCAGTAGCCGCACTGGAAGCCGTCGTGCTCGATGAATGCTTGCTGCACCGGATGGAGCGCCGAATCGCCGGCAAGGCCTTCGACCGTCGTGATCGGTTCGCCCTCGCAAGCCATTGCGAGCGTCAAGCACGAATTGATGCGCCGGCCGTTGATCAGCACCGTGCATGCGCCGCATTGCCCGCGATCGCAGCCTTTTTTCGTGCCCATGAGGCCGATGTATTCGCGCAAGGCGTCGAGCAACGTGACGCGCGGCTCGACATCGATCGCGTAATCCTGACGGTTCACCGACAGATGAACGGTGCGAGCTTTGCCGAGCGGTCCCCTGGAAGTCGCTGCGTCGCGCGCCTCCGCAGTGAGGGGTGCCGCAGCGGTGGCATACCGCGACGCGGCCAATCCGCCGGTCAACGCCCCACTCTCGACGAGAAAGCGGCGACGCGCGCTGCCGGCCGGCGAAAGCGGCTGGCCATACGCATCGTTCGATTCAGCATTCGGAAATGCTTCGGACGAGCCCGTTTGCTGCTGTTTGTTTGCCATGAATGAAAGAGTACGGCGCGTACTCGCCGTCGGACGGGCAGTGAGAGGCGCAGCACGATTCGTTCCCGTTCGCCTAAAGACGCCAGTGGCTTCCTGCAGGCGGTGAAGGACATCGTCGATCGAACCTTCGTTTTACTTTGCGTGTAGTTCTTTCAATCGAGACGGCATTTTTGGCCGCGCGTGATCGCTCGGCGCGGCATGGCTTCGCTCGACAGCATGGAAGGCATCTTGCTTATGACACGAACTCGCGGGTGGAGACAGGTCCAAAACCGCATCCCAGGAGTGATGAGCCATGAGCACGAAGCTGGAGGAGCGCAAGCCGCTGCCGACCAATCCGCAGCGGCCGGAACCGACGCCGCCGTTTGCCAAGCAACATCAAGACAAGCCCGGCATCGAATCACGGCTGCAGCCGGTGCCGCGCTTTCAAGCAGAGGAATATCGCGCAGCCGGCAAGTTGACCGGCAAGGTCGCGTTGATCACCGGCGGCGATTCGGGCATTGGGCGCGCCGTTGCGGTTTTGTTCGGGCGCGAAGGTGCGGACGTCGTCGTCGCGTATCTGCAATCCGAGCGTTCAGATGCGGAGGAGACCCAACGTGCCGTTCAATCGCACGGTCGCAAATGCGTGCTCGTCGAGGGCGATCTGCGAGACCCATCGTTTTGCGACGCGCTGGTCGAGTCGACGGTGCAGGCGTTCGGAAAGCTCGACATCCTGGTGTCGAACGCCGCGCATCAGAATCGAAAGAAGTCGCTCGACGAAGTGAGCGACGAGGAATTCGACGAGACATTCAAGACCAACGTGTACGCATATTTCCGTCTTGCGCGCGCCGCGCTTCGTCATATGAAGGCCGGCAGCTCGATCATCGCGACGAGCTCGGTCACCGGCTTTTTCGGCTCGAAAGGATTGCCCGATTACTCCGCGACCAAAGGTGCGATCAACGCCTTCACCAAGACGCTTGCGCAGGAAGTCGTCGACAAGGGCATTCGGGTCAACGCCGTTGCGCCGGGTCCGGTGTGGACACCGCTCAACGCCGCCGATGCCGGAACGCCGCCCGACAAGGTGGCCGAGCACGGAAGCGACGTTCCGATGGGCCGCCCGGCGCAACCGGAAGAGCTCGCGCCGGCGTATGTGTTTCTGGCGTCGAACGCGGACTCGTCTTACATCACCGGCACCGTGCTGCAAGTTTTCGGCGGCGAAACCGCCAGCGGCTGAAAATTGGGCTGTGCAGACCGATTACTTTCTGGTGCGCTCCTAACGACGTTTGCGCGTTGACTTGGTAGTCCGCCGCGCAGTCCGACGAGCACGCGCGCGCTTGCTCGTCGGGGCCCCCGGCGTTTCGTCCGCTTGCTCGTCGGCGTCGCTCAGGTCGGCGCCGATATCGTCGGCGCTGATCAGGTGGCTCGCGCCGGTCAGATCGTCGACGACGCTCAGCGATTCATCGGTCGGCGGGGGCGCATCGCGACCTGCCGACGCCCGTTCGCCCGTCCCCGCCGAATCCGTATCGCTGTCGAGATTTTCATCGCCGATGTCGGGTCCCGCGGTTTTGGGGCGACGGCTCGGTTCGGCGTCCGATGTCGTGCCGTGCTGCAGATCGAGCGCATCGCTGTCGTTGTCGAGGCCCGGCCCGCCGGTAATGTCGCTGCCGGTGTCGCTGCGGTCGCCCGGTCCCAGGTCGCGCGTCGTGTGACCCTTGTCAATTCGCGGCGCGCGTTCGCCCGTGCGTTCCAGAATGCTTCTAGCCATGAGAGATCTCCTTCCTCCGTGACGACGGTCTAAAAAAAGACAGACAACGCGTCCGGTCGGGTGTTCGCCCGTGTTCCCACGAGGGCTGCGCTATCATGCAAAACGGAACCGGCGCATGCGTAGACTGAGCCGATTACCAGGAGGAGGCGTCATGCAGGGCTTCGTGAGAACGCTGACGATGCTGGGCGTTGCGCTGTTCGCGTGCGCCGCTTCTGCGCAAGGCCAGCTCAATATCGTGTGCAGCGTGCAGGCGCCATGGTGCGAGGCCGTGGCGAACGCGTTCGAGAAGGAGACCGGCATCAAGGTCTCGTTCACGCAAAAATCCGCCGGCGAGGCGATGGCGCAAATCGCCGCTGAAAAGGCGAATCCGAAGATCGACCTCTGGTACACCGGAACCGGGGATCCGCATCTGCAAGCCGCCGAGATGGGCCTCACCGAGGTCTACAAATCCCCGATGCTTCCGCAACTCTATGACTGGGCTGTGCGACAAGCGGAGCAATCGAAATTCCACACGGTCGGCGTCTACACCGGAGCGCTCGGCATCGCGTACAACCCGGAGATCCTCGCAAAAAAGCAGATCGCGCCGCCGAAATGCTGGGAAGACCTCGGCAATCCGATCTACAAGGACGAGCTGCAGATGGCCAATCCGAATGCGTCGGGCACCGCGTATTCGACGATCGCCACCCTCGTGCAAATTTTCGGCGAAGACAAGGCGTTCGAGTTGTTGAAGGCGTGGCACAAGAACATCAACAACTATCCGCGTAGCGGCGTCGGGCCGGTGCGCGCGGTCGGACGCGGCGAGACCGGCATCGCCGTGACGTTCTTGCACGACGGGCAAACCGAGATCGCGAACGGCTTTCCGGTGAAGCTCGTCCTGCCGTGCGAAGGAACCGGCTACGAAGTGGGCTCGATGAGCATCGTCAAGGGCGCGCGCAATCTCGACAACGCGAAAAAATTCTACGACTGGGCTCTCACGCCGGCCGCCCAGAAAATAGGCGGCGAGCTGCGCAACTTCCAAGTGCCGTCGAATCGGTCGGTCCCGCCACCGCCCGGCGCACCGAAAATGGAAGAGATCAAGCTCATCAATTACAACTTCGCCAAATACGGCAGCGCGACCGAGCGCAAACGCTTGCTCGAGAAATGGGATCGCGAGGTCTACGCGATTCCGCGTTAGCGCAAGCGGCCCGGCGGGCTACGCGGCTCCGGCCCGGCCCGACCATGCGCATGGCATAGAACTGGTATAGTGGTAAACGCTGGCGACTTGAGCGCCAGGGTTAGTCGAACCCACAACGATAGGGAGAATTCCGTGACGGTAGCGCTGCGCGCGCTTTGCGTGCTGGCCGCTGTCGTCTGCGTGGGCCCGGCGGGCGGCGCGGACGCCCCGCAGAAGCAGCTCAATCTGCTTTGCACCGTTCCATTGCCCTGGTGTGAAGCGCTCGCCAAGGGGTTCGAGGAAAAGAGCGGCGTCAAAGTCGCGGTCACGCAAAAAGGCGGCCCCGAAGCGCTCGCGCTCCTCATCGCGCAAAAGAGCTCTCCTCGCTTCGATGTCTGGTACGCCGGCACCGGCGATTTTCATCTGCAGGCCGGCGAGCAGGGGCTTCTAGACGAATACCGCCCGGCGCAGACCGCCGAGCTGCGCGATTGGTCGGACCGGCAACTGCAGCAGACGAAGAACCGATCGGTCGGAATTTATTTGCGGTCGATCGGATTGATCGTGAATACGCGACGGCTTGCGGCCAAGCAGCTCGCCGAGCCGAAGTGCTGGAGCGATCTCATTCGCCCGGAATACGACGATCAGCTCGACCTGGGACATCCCGCGCAATCATCGGCGGCGCGTGCGACGCTTCTCGCCTTCGTGCAACTCTACGGCGAAGAAAAGGCGTTCGACATGATCAAAAAGATACACGCGAACGTCGGCAACTACACGCGCAGCGCGACGAACGCGGCACGCGCGGTTGCGCGGGGCGACGCCACGCTGGCCGTCGTTTTCATCTACAGCGGCGAGAACGAAGTCACGGACGGATTCCCGGTCAAGCTGATCATGCCTTGCGAGGGCCTTGCGTACGATGTCGTGTCGATGAGCATTGTCGGCAAGGCGCGCAATGCGGAGAACGCGCGAGCGTTCTACGACTGGGCGCTGACACCGGAAAGCCTGGAGATCGGCTACGCGTTTTCCTTTTGGCAGATGCCGGCGCATAAAAACGCCGCCGTCGTGTCGCACGTCCTCAATACCGATCAAGTGAAACTCATCGACACCGAGCTCGGGCGATTTGGTACTACGGAGCGGCGGCGGCTGTTCGGGCGCTGGGACCGGGAAGTGTCGGTGTTGCCGAGAAATTGATCGTCAAGACGACGCACGCGCGAGCCATCGCGAATGCGCACGCCGCGGATCGACGCCCAAGCCCGCCAGACCGAACGCGGCGTGGACCGACCCGACGGCGCCGGTTGCGGGATTCCACCCGAGATGTGCTAATCTCATAATGCAGAGAGGAGTTCCGTATGTTGAGACTTTCCGGGAGGGGCGCCAAAGCCCAGTAGCCTATGGATAATTGTTCACGTCGAGCGTTTCTGTGTTTTGCAACTGCCCTCGCTTGGATGCTCGTGACGCCGTTAGGCGCGAGCGCGGCCGACACTCCGACCGCGCCGGGCGGCACCGTAACCGGCGACACGATCATTCTGGGTCAGACGGCTGCGCAGTCGGGCCCGCAGGCGCCGATTGGCGCGTCGAAGTGGGGCCTGGAGGCGTTCATCGGATCGATCAACGCGCGCGGGGGCGTGGCCGGGAAGAAATTGCGTCTGATCAGCTACGACGACGGCTATCAGCCCGCACAAACGACCGCGCTCGACAAGAAGCTCGTTTATGAAGACGGCGTTTTCGCGATCGTAGGCAGCATCGGCAGTCCCACGACCGCCGCGGTCTACAAGACGCTGAACGATACGCACGTGCCACTGATATCGATGGGCAGCGGCAGCCCCATTTTCTATCAGCCGGGGCTCAAATACGTGTTTCCATCCTGGCCCATCTACACGACCGACGGCAAGACAATGGGCTCGTTCGTCAAGAAACACTTCGCCGGCCAGCCGACCGCGGTGATCTATCAGGACGATGCCTTCGGCAAGCCGATCCTCGAAGGCATCAAGGCCGACCTCGGCAAGGTCGACGTGGAAATTCCGTACGTACCTTCGCAAGTCGATTTCAGCAGCGCCGTCATCAAGCTGAAGGCGGCGGGAGTCAAGGTCGTCATGCTGGCGACGATTGCGACCTCCGGCGCGCAGATACTGAATCAGATGGCGAGCCTCGATTATCATCCGACGCGCATCTTGACGTCGTCGGCCTGCGGATACGGCGGCATCTTCAGTACGATTCCCTCACTCGAGGGAACGTATTGCACAGCGTTCCTTCCACCTGCGGGAAGTGCCGATCCTCGCTGGGCGGAGTTCGCCGACGCGATGAGCAAATACGGACAGGGACATCCGCCCGACATTTACGCTGCGTGGGGCTGGCTCGCCGGCCAAGTCGCGTATGCCGGACTCGAAAAGATCAAAGGCCCGATCACCCGCGACGCTTTTGTCACGCAACTCGAGACGCTGCGAAATTTCGACACGATCGCCGGGAAGATCAATTACTCGCCCGAGCGACACGAGGGCAGCTGCTGCCAGTTGCTGTGGCAGGCCAAGAACGGCAAATGGGAGGTCGTCGCGGACAGCATGTTCAACGGCTCGGAGATGAAGTAAAAGTCGGGTCGTTCGTGGCGCAGTTCGTCCTTCAGATCTCGATTGCGGGGTTGGCGCAGGGCAGCCTGTACGCGCTCACTGCCTTGGGGCTCGTCATGATCTATAACGCGAGCACCGTCGTTAATTTCGCTCACGGCGCGATGGGAATGGCCGCGACTTACGTAGCCTACGTCCTGATCGCCGAATTGCACGTTCCATTGCCGCTTGCATTGCTGGGCGCAATCGTCGCTGCATTCATCCTCGGCGTCGTCGTACAAACGCTGCTGCTTGGCCGCCTGAACAACGCGCCGATCCTGACGCAAATCGTAGTGACACTCGGCCTGTTCATGTTCCTGCAAGGCATCTTCGGTCTGGTGTTCGGATACAACCCGCGTCCGATGCCGCCGCCGATCATGATCCCTCCGGTCATTTTCTCGAGCGGACTGGTCCTGCGCCCGCAAGACATCGTGCAGCTCGCACTGCTGATTGCGCTTGGCGTTGCGCTTGCGGTCCTGTTCGGCGCGACGAAGCTCGGTCTCGGGATGCGGGCGATCACGGAGAACGCGTATGCCGCTCGGTTGATGGGGATTCCCATCGGACGCGTCCTTGGTACTGCCTGGGGCGTCGGCGTCCTTCTCGCCGCAGTTGCAGCGATTCTCGCCGCTCCCACCACGTCGGTGACGCCGAATATGATGGATACGATCGTCGTCTATGGCTTCATTGCCGCGATTCTCGGCGGCTTTGGCTCTATGATCGGCGCCGTCGTCGGCGGGCTGATCCTCGGGGTGATCGTCAATCTGATCGACGCCTTTCTCGCACCGGAGCTCGTCATGTCCATCGTGTTCGGGCTTCTGCTGGTCGTGCTGTACGTCAGGCCCGATGGATTGTTCGGACGCAGGATCGTGCAGAAGGTCTAGCGATCGCGCCCATGCAACGAAACGCGATTGCGGTTCCGGTCCTCTTGATCGCCGCGGCGCTTCCCGTTGCGCTCCAGCTGATCGGTGAACGCCAAGTCTATTGGTTATTCGTCGTGTCAGAAGTCTTCGTCTTCGCGATCGTTGCGATCAGCCTCGACCTGCTGATAGGTCGAAGCGGCCAGATTTCGTTGGGACACAGCGGATTCGTCGCGGTGGGCGCGTACGCGGCCGCGATTCTCAATGAACGCTTTGGGATCGATCTTCTCGGGGGCGCGCTGATCGGGGGCGCCCTCGCGGGAATCGCGAGCCTCCTGCTCGGTTTCCCGGCCACGCGGCTGCGCGGACATTACCTCGGAATCGTCACGCTGGGCTTCGGCATTGCAATCGACCAGATCGCGCTCAAATGGGATGGGCTGACCGGAGGCGACCAAGGCATACATCTGCACAGGCCGGATCTGCTCGGCGTTGATATCGGCACGCCGCTGCGGATGTATTACGTTGCGTTGGTCGCCCTCGTCGTCGTGGCGGTTCTTGTTTGGAACTTGACTCGTACGCGGATGGGTCGTGCGTTCGCCGCGATCAAGGACAGCGAAATCGCCGCCGCTGCAATGGGCGTACCTGTCGCGCGCACCAAAGTCGCGGCATTCGCGTGCAGCGCGTTCCTGGCGGGTTTCGCCGGCGGCATTTATGCGTTTCTCGCGGGATTCGTCGCGCCGGAGGACTTCGGCATCGACAGTTCGTTGTTGTTCTTCGCCATGGTGGTCATCGGCGGCATGGGCTCGCTTCCGGGGGCGATCGGTGGCGCCGTCGTCGTAGATGCGGTCAAGCACGCCGCAGCCACCGTCAGTGGACTCTCGCTTACAATTCTCGGCAGCATGATCGTGCTGGTCGTGCTGTTTTTCCCTGGCGGACTGAAAGCGCTGTTCCATCCACGCGCCGTGAAGACCGTGCCGCGTAAGGGACGTCGTGACGCCGCGGTCGCGCAAGATGCTTGAAGCGCGCGGCGTGACGGTACGCTTCGGTGGACTCGTCGCAGTCAATCGGCTCGACCTCGACGTTCCCAACTGCGGAGTGTTCGCGCTCGTGGGACCGAACGGCGCTGGAAAAACCACGCTGATCAATGCGCTCAGCCGGGTTTGTCCCGTTGCGGACGGCAGCGTGCGCATCAATGGCATCGATTTGTTGGGACTGCTGCCGCACCAGGTCGTTCGCGCCGGGATCGCGCGGAGCTTCCAGCGAGCCGAACTTTTCTCGACGTTAACGGTGCTCGAGAATCTTCTTGTCGGACTGCACAGCGAAATGACGACTGCGCTCGGCGGTGCGTTCATGACGCCTTCGACGCGCGCGCAGGAGAAGGAAGCACGCGCCAGGGCGGAACGGCTTTTACGCGAGCTCAACCTGTGGGAAGTCAGGGACGTCCGCCCGAGCGAGCTCCCGTATGGTCACCAGAAGCTGCTCGATGTTGCGCGCGCGTTGGTTTCGGAGCCAAAGCTGCTCCTGCTCGACGAGCCGTTCGCCGGGCTCACCGAAGCCGAGACCCCTCGACTCCTCGCATGCATCGCCAACGCAGGCAAGCGATGTGCAGTGCTGATGATCGAACACCACTTCGAGCTGCTCGAAGGCATCGCGGAGCGCATGACCGTGATGAACTTTGGCAGCAAGATCGCCGAGGGCCCGCCCTCGGTCGTGCGCGAAGACCCCGAAGTGGTGCGGTGTTATCTGGGAACCGGCCGCAAGAAGGTCGCCGAGGGCGCGCCGTGCTGAAGCTCGAGGACGTTCACGTCTCCTACGGCCATGTCCAGGTTCTGCGCGGCGTTAGCCTGGAGGTTCCGGATGGCTCGGTCGTCGCGCTGTTGGGCGCCAACGGAGCCGGAAAGTCGACGTTGCTAAAAACGATCTCGGGGATCATGAAGCCGACGCGCGGTACGATCGTCTTCGAGGGCGAAGCGATTTCCCGCCTCGAGCCCGCGCAGATCGTACGGCGCGGCATCGTGCATTGTCCCGAGGGTCGACAGGTTTTTCCCGGGCTGACCGTTCGGGAAAATCTCGCGCTCGGAAGTTACGCGCGAGGCGATCCCCATATCCAGCTCGACCGTGTGATCGACATGTTTCCGGCGTTGCGCTCTCGTCTTGGTCAGCTCGCCGGGACGCTGTCGGGCGGAGAGCAGCAGATGCTGGCGATCGGGCGAGCGCTGATGGGAGAGCCAAAGCTGCTCCTGCTCGACGAGCCGAGTCTCGGGTTGGCGCCGCTCATCGTCGAGTACATTTTTCAGGTCATCGCCAAATTTCGCCAGCACGACATTTCGGTGCTGTTGGTCGAGCAGAACGCGGCGCTGGCGCTCGACTTCGCGAGCTGGGCGTACGCGCTGTCGCACGGACAAATTCGCTTCTCGCAGTCGGCCGCGGAATTGCGCGACTCCGATCTCGTTCGCAGCGCCTATCTCGCGTGAATCGACCCGCGCGTGTTGACGGATTTCGACCGCCTTGATATGGTTAGTATGTAGAACCAAGGTCCGTATAGTGAGACTTTGCAGGGATCTCCAATGATTCGAAACTCGTGGTACGTCGCCGGTCTTTCCCGCGACTTCAAGTACAAGCTGGAAAAGAAGGTCATCACGGCACTGCCGATCGTGATGTGGCGCACGCAGGAAGGCAAAGTCGTCGCCTTCGACGGGCGCTGCTGCCACAAGCGCTTTCCGCTCTGGGAGGGGAAACTGCTCGACAACGGCATCCTGCGCTGCGCGTACCACGGCCTGTGCTACGACAGCAGCGGAAAGTGCGTCGACATCCCCATGCAGCGTGATATTCCGATCTCACCGGTTGCGCAGCTCCATCACTATCCGCTCGTCGAGCAGGACGGACTCGTATGGTTGTGGCCGGGAGATCCCGCGAAGATCGCGGACGTCAAACCGCCGCGAATACCGGAGCTGGCCGATTCCCGATACGAGGCCGTCATCGTCGACCCGCCGATCCGCATTCGCGCGAACTATCGACTGCTGATCGAAAATCTGCTGGACATCACCCATTTCTTCCCGCTGCACGATGGCAACATCGGCGACCTTGCCAATTCGATGATCCCCGTCGGACTGGTCGAAGGCACGGTCGACGGCAATCCTAAGGTGATGACGACGCGGAGCGTGCAGAACTATCGTCTTCCGCCCTATTACCAGCGCTGGTTCGGCCTCGAGGTGGTGGATCGCAATCATACGCACGCGATGATCGGCCCCGGTCTCGTTCGCGTGCAGTTACACCTTGCGCCGCCCGGCAAGCTCGCGACGGAAGATGAAACCGGATACATCTTGTGCCACACCGATACGCCGATCGACGAGCAGCATCTCGAGTGGCGCTGGATCATGATCGCGAAAGCCGGAGCCCGCTTTCCACCCGATCGATCGATGACGCTTGCGCAGGGAATGTCGTTCGAGTTTCCGGAGGTCGTCGCTCAGGACGAGTGGGCGCTCGCCAAGCAGCAGGAGATGCTGGACTATTCGGACGCGCTGTCCGACAACACGCGGTATCGCGAAATCAACGTGCGCTCGGACATCGGCGTCGTCCATGCGCGTCGCGCGCTCGCGCGGATGGAAAGGGCGGAAAATAACGAACCGTTCGGATTGCCGCCGGCGTCGCTGGAAATGGCGAAATATGCGTCGAGCCTCGAGGCGCAGGGAGCCGGACGATGAAGGTCATCGTCAACTTCGATGTGTGCATGAGCAACGCCCAATGCGTGCTTGCCGCGCCCGAGGTCTTCGAGGTGCGCGAGGACGGCATGCTGTACGTGTTGCAGGACGAGCCGCCGGATACCCTTCGGGAGAAGGTTGAAGACGCGGCGCGCCTGTGCCCGACGCAGGCGATCACGATCGAAAAATAGCGCGTGCGTTCCGTCGTTATTGTCGGCGCATCGCTCGCCGGCTTCTCCGCCGCGCAGGGACTGCGACGGCGTGGTTTCGACGGAAGGGTCACGCTGGTCGGCGAAGAGTCGCACCTGCCCTACCAGCGGCCGCCGCTGTCGAAGCAGTTTCTCGGCGGGGCGTGGGACCGCGCTCGGCTCGCGCTGCGCATCGCGGACGGGCTGGAGCTCGACTGGGTGTTGGGCATGCGCGCTCGCTCGCTCGATTTGTCGCGTCGCGAAGTGATGCTCGCCGACGATCGCCGTCTTCGCTTCGACGCGCTGGTCATCGCAACCGGCGCACGGCCGCGCAAGCCCGCGTGGTACGCGGACCTCGAAGGCGTCTTCACCTTGCGAACCGTCGACGATTCGATAGCCCTGCGATCGCATCTCGCGGTGCGCAAGCGCACGGTCGCGATCGTCGGTGCCGGGTTCATCGGATCCGAGGCCGCGGCGACGCTGCGCGCGCTCGGATGCGATGTCACGCTGATCGATGTCGATTGCGTGCCGATGTGGCGCGTACTCGGGGAACATTTGGGCGGCGTATGCCTTCGTCTTCATCAAGCGCACGGCGTGCGCACCATGTTTGGTGTCGGAGTGAAGGCACTGCTCGGTGCGACATCGGTCGAGGGCGTGGAGCTCGAGGATGGGAGCGTCGTCGAAGCGGACTGCGTCGTCGTCGGCGTCGGCGTCAAACCGAACGTGGAGTGGCTCGAGAGTTCGGGCCTTTGCCTCGACGATGGCGTGGCATGCGACGCAACCTGCGCGGCGCTCGATGCTGAAGGCGTCGTTGTCGCGGGCGATGCCGCCCGTTGGAAGCATCCGCATTACGGGCGCATTCGCATCGAGCATTGGGACAATGCGATCGCTCAAGGCGACGCCGCGGCGCAAACGCTCTTCAAGTCGCCGTCGCACACGTGCGCGTACGCCCCGATTCCATTCTTCTGGTCCGATCAATATGACTGCAAGCTGCAGCTGATCGGCATCCCGCGGTCCGGCGACACGCTGCGCATCGTCGAGGGCGCGCTCGACCAACCGCGCTTCGTCGCCATTTTCGAGCGCGACGCGCGCGCGACCGGGGCGTTCCTCTTCAACAGCATGCACCGTGTCGCGGCGTATCGGCGGTTGATCGAGACCGCCGTCATGGGGCACCCCGAAGGGGCGATCGTATGACCGAACGGACTCAGCGGCACTCTCCGCTCGCGGGATTGCGGGTGCTGGAATTTGGGCATATCGCGGCGGTCCCGTTCTGCGGCATGCTGCTCGCGGACCTCGGCGCGGACGTCGTGAAAGTGGAAGCGCCGCAAGGCGACGGACTGCGCACGTGGCCGCCAATCGTCGAGGATGCGAAGGGAGAGCGCTTCAGCCTGAACTTCGCGTCGCTCAATCGCGGCAAGCGAAGCATCGTCGCGGATCTCAAGAATCGCGAGCAGCTCGCGCGCGTTCGCGAGCTGTGCGCGCGCGCGGACGTGATCATCGAGAACTATCGCCCCGGCGTGCTGGATCGGCTCGGAGTCGGCTTTGCGGACATCGCGAAGCTTCGCAAGCCTATCGTCTACTGCTCGATTTCCGGCTACGGCCAGCGCGGCCGCCACGCAAAAAGAGGTGCGTTCGACGTGGTCGTCCAGGGCGCATCGGGCCTGATGAGCGTTACCGGAGAACCGGACCGGCCGCCGGTGAAGTGCGGCGTTCCCGTCGCCGACTTCACGGCCGGGCTTTACGCGGCCTATACGATCGTCGCCGCCCGCAGCGAGGCGCTCCGCGAGCAGCGCGCGGTTCACCTTGATTGCTCAATGCTCGATTGCCTGCTGGGGATCTCGGCGCTGCAGACCAGCGAGTATTGGGGAACGGGTGTCGCGCCCGCCCGCCTGGGCTCCGCGCACCCCCGCAACGCGCCGTACCAGGCTTTCGACGCGAGCGACGCGCAGATCATCATCGCGGCGGGCAATGATGACCTGTGGCGCGAGGTGTGCGAGGCGACGGGAAAGCAGGAGCTGCTCGACGACCCGCGTTTCGCCGGCATTTCGCAGCGCGCCAAGAACCAGAAGGAGCTCGCCGCGATCCTGCAGGAAGCGCTGTCGACACGTACGGCGCGCGAATGGCTGGACGAGTTGGAAAGTCGCGGCGTGCCGAGCGGACCGATGAACACCTTCGCCGATATTCTCGGAGATCCGGAGCTTGAGTCGAGCGGCCTTGTCCAGGAGATGCGGGTGCCGGTCGCCGGTACGACGCAGACGGTTGCCTACCCGGTGCAGCTCGATGGAAGTCGCGTTCGCGCGATGCGCCCGCCACCGCGTCTGGGTGAGCATAACGACGACGTCTACGCGGAGTGGACGAGTGGCGACTCCGACGCGCGGGTCGTGCGATGAGCGATCTCGTCCGGGTCGAGCGCGACGCGCCGCGCCCGGGATCGTGGCGCCTGGTCCTCGACGACCCTTCGCACGCGAACGCCCTCTCGCCCCGACTCGTCGCACAACTCGCCGCATCGCTGCATGCGGCGTTCGAAAGCGACGCCCGCGCAATCGTCTTCGACAGTTCCGGCGACCGTTTCTGCGGCGGTTTCGATCTGGCCGATATCGAGGGATTGACCGACGCCCAACTGCGCGAGCGTTTCGCCGCGATCGAAGATCTGCTCGAGACAATTCGCCGCGCGCCTGCCCTCACGATCGCAGTTGTGCGCGGCGCGGCGATCGGGGCGGGCGCTGACCTCGTCGCGTCGTGCGACTACCGGATCGGCGCGAGCAACGCGAGGCTGGCATTTCCGGGGAGCCGGTTCGGCGTCGTGCTCGGCACGCGGCATCTCGCGGCGGTTGTCGGGGGACAGCTAGCGCGCGAAATTCTCGTCGAAGGCAGGAAGCTCGACGCCAGCGCCGCCGTTGAATGCGGATTGTTGAGCTCGCTTTGCGCGGAGGACAAGATCGCCGCGCGCATCGACGAGATTCTACGGGGCGCCGAAGCAGCCGATGTCGAGACGATGCGCGCGATTCTTCGGCTTACGCGCGATGCGCCTTCGGAGCGCGACCGAACGGAGCTCGTGCGCTCCGTCTCGCGCGACGGTCTTGCCGAACGGATGCGCCAGCACGCGCGCCGCGCCAACGAAGAGCGGGTAGCGCGACGGACGAGTCGCCGATGAAGCGCAGCGCATCGCGCGCCGGATCGGCCGCGAGCACCGCCCCGCGCATGAGCTCCGTTGCCAAGGCGCTCCTCGTACTCGAATGCGTCGGTCTGTCCGAATACCGGACGCTCACCGAAATTGCGAAGGAGGTTCGGCTCCCGAAATCGACGTTGCTGCGCCTGGTTCAGGTGCTCGTCTCGAGAGGGTTTCTGCGGCGTACCGCGCACGGCGAGTACGCAGTGAGCCTCAAGATGTGGCAGATCGGCTGCAACGCATTCAACGCCGACGCCATACGCGACGAAGTGCTTCCGTTGCTGCGTGATCTCGTGGATCGCACCGGGGAAACGGCGCACTACGCCGCCTACGAAGACGGCTCATCCGTCTATATCGAGAAGGTCGACGGCCTTCATCCGATCCGGTCCTATACCGCGGTCGGCGGGCGCTCGCCGGCGTACGCGACCGCGACGGGGAAGGCTCTCCTCGCCTGGCGGGACGAGCAGGAGATCGCGGAGGTCGGGCGCTCGGCGCGGCGATGGACCGATGCGACTAGCGTTGGAGCCGATAGCGTCCTGAGGGCCGCCGCCGAAACACGACGCCTCGGTTACGCGGTCAACCGCGGAGAATGGCGCGCGTCCGTGTGGGGGATCGGGGCTGCGGTATTCGATCGCCACGGCAAAGTCATTTCCGCGATCGGCATCTCGGGACCTCGGGAACGGGTCGAACCGAACATCGGAGGCTTTGCGAAAGCCGTTAGCGCGGCCGCCCAGGAGCTTTCGCGGCGACTCGGCGCAGTGGACAGGGCCTCGGTGAAGCCACTTCGTTCGGAGATACCATCGGGCGCGGCAACCGCCCGCCGCACAGCCCGCGGGGCCTCATCGCGGCGATCGCGATGATTTCGCGTTGCGCCCGTTTCCGGCCGACAGTTCGTGGAGCGCGTCGACCAACGCGCTGATCGGTGCGAAATTGCGCACCGACGCATGGTAGAGGGCGCCCGACGGGAAGCTCCAGATTTCGCGCCGAAACGGGACGATGGCGATCCCCGGCTCGGGGATCGCGCGCAAATAAGCGTCGGCGAGGCAGGCGAGATACGGCCCCGATTTCAAAAATTGCATCACCGCGTGAAGCGACGTCGTCACGACAACGACGTTGGCCGCCGTGGCGCCCGCGGCTTGCATGACACGCGTCAATTTGGCGAGCGTATCGGCGTCGTGTTGATAGAGCACCCACGAATAGCGCGCGAGGTCCGCTGCGGTGACGCGCCGCTTGCGCTGAAGGGGATGTTGACGGCCCGCGACCACGCGCAGGTGAAATTCCCCGAAATCCTCCATTGCGATCCCGGGCGGAAGTGTCGTCGCATCGGGCAGCGCCGACATCACGAGATCGAGCTCGCCAGCAAAGAGTTTCGGGAGTGTGATCGTGTTGACACCGACCTCGAGGTCGATACGCAAGCGGGGAAACCGCGCTTGCAATCGCGCGACGGCGATGGGAACCAGCGTGGGCCCCCAATACGGACCCGCGCCGATGCGGATCGTTCCGGTCTCGCCATGCGCCAGCGCGTCGATCTCGGCGTCGGCAAAGCGACACTGCGCTTCGATCAGGCGCGCATGGGTCAAGAGCGCGGCGCCGGTGGGCGTCAACGCCATTCCACGTGCGCGCCGATCGAATAACGCAACGCCGAAGTGCTGCTCGAGCTTGCGCACGCTCTTGGTAAGCGCGGGCTGGCTGACGGAGAGCTCGCGCGCAGCGGTGCTTAAGTTGCCGGCGCTCGCAACGGCGAGAAACGGACGGAGAAGCCCGGCGCTGCGAAGCAAAGCCATTACCAATGGTTATCGAAAGACGAGGAAATGGAATTTTACAGCATGCCTTCGGTGCCCTACGCTAGCCGGCTCTGCAAGGCTCGGGATTCTCGATGAAGGCGGTATTCGTCCTGTTCGATTCGCTGTGCCGCAATGCGCTCGGCTGCTACGGCTCGCCGTGGGTGCGAACGCCCAATTTCGACCGCTTCGCGGCGCGCGGCGTGACCTTCGACCGGCACTTCGTCGGCAGCCTTCCCTGCATGCCGGCGAGGCGCGATCTGCACACCGGCCGGCTCAACTTCATGCATAGGAGCTGGGGACCGCTCGAGCCGTTCGACAATTCCTTTCCGCAATCGATGTGGCTCGCCGGCATCCATACGCATCTCGTCAGCGATCATTTGCATTATTTCGAGGACGGCGGCGCGACGTACCACAACCGCTTTCGCACGTGGGACTTCGTGCGCGGCCAGGAATACGACGCCTGGAAGGCGATGGTTCAGCCGCCGGTCGAGCGTCTGCGCGAGAAATGGTCGTCGAAGCACTACGACTTCGATAGCAGTTGGCGCTGTCCCAGGGACGTCTACGACGGGAGCTGGAAACGGATCCAGCACGCCATCAATTCGGAGTTCATGGTCGACGAGAAAGACCTGCCACTTGCGCGCTGCTTCGCGTCCGGTTTCGAATTCCTGGATGTGAACCGCAGCGCCGATTCGTGGTTTCTGATGCTCGAGTGCTTTGATCCGCACGAGCCGTTTCAGGCGCCGCAACGCTTCAAGGAGCAGTACGTGACCGGCTGGAACGGCGGTATTCTCGATTGGCCGATTTACGAAAAAAGCACGAACAGCGCCCCCGATGAAATTGCCGAGATTCGCGCCAATTACGCCGCGCTCGTCGGGGCCTGCGACCACTACTTCGGCCGACTGCTCGACTACTTCGATCGCCACGATCTATGGCGCGACACCGCGCTCGTTCTTTCCACCGACCATGGATTCCTGCTGGCCGAGCACGACTGGTGGGGCAAGAATTTGCAGCCCTATTACACCGAGATTTCGCACATTCCGCTGATCGTTCACCATCCCGACTGCATGAGCCATGCGGGCGAGCGTCGCACCGCGTTGACACAGACGATGGACCTGATGCCGACGTTTCTCGATCTCTACGGCTTGCCGAAGCCACGCGAAGCGCGCGGCCGATCGGTCGTCCCGCTGCTCGATATCGATGGCCAGCATCGCGACATCGGCATCTTCGGCATGTTCGGCGGCCCGATCGGCGCCACCGACGGCCGCTATACGTACTACCTCTATCCGGAGGATTTGTACGCGCCTGGGTTGCACGAATACACGCTGATGCCGATGCATTTGAGCTCGCTCTTCAGCGCAGCCGAAATGAAAACGGCGGTGATGGCCGCGCCATTCGATTTCACCAAAGGGATGCCGGTGATGCGCGTCGATGCGCTGAAGGATGCGCGGCGCATTCCCATGCACGACAACAAGCGGTTCGATGCGGATGTCGGCACGACGCTGTACGATCTTGCGACCGATCCGCGCCAGGTCAAGCCGTTTCGGGATGCCGCACTGGAGCGGCGATTTCACGCCGGCATCGCGGCTGAATTGCGCGCGCACGACGCACCGCAGGAAATTTACGGCCGCTATGCGATCCAATCCGCGAAGATGGACCCGGCGATAACGAAGGAGGAGGCGCTTTGATCCACAACCTGAGAACGATCAGTACGCTGTTGTGCACCGTCGGCGCCGTGCTATCGGCGCCTGCGCTCGCGCAAAAGCCTTTCGCCGATGTCGGCAAGCAGCCGCCGATCACGATTCTTCTCGCATCGACGCCGTGGTATCCGGCATTCGAGAAGGTCGTCGGCGTTTACGAAGATCAAACCGGCAATAAGATCAAGCTCGACGTCGTTCCATTCGGCGGCGTGCTCGAAAAAGCGCGCAACGCAGTCCGCAGCGGCCAGAGTCCCTACGACCTGGTGATGCTCGACACCCAATGGACGATCGAGTTCTATGAAGGCGGCTTTGTGTCGCCGCTCAAGGAAATCGACGCGAGCTTCGATCTGCCCAAAGAAGTGCTGCGCTACGGCGACTCGGGTTATTGGAATGCACAAAAGCGCTGGCGCACGGCCGATGGCGGCAAGCTGATGTCGTACACGGTTCTTGGAAATGTCCAGCTGCTCTATTACCGCCCCGACCTGTTGAAACAAGCGGGACTCGCACCGCCGAAAACGTGGGACGCCGTGTTGGCCGCGTGCACGAAGTTGACCGAGCCTGGCAAAACGTACGGATTCGTCGCGCGCGGCGAGAAGGGGAACGGCATTCGCTACGACTGGCAGAGCGTCATGCTGGCGCAGGGTGCCTCCGTGGTGAAAGATCCCGCCGGCGGCGACTACACCGTGACGATCAACAGTCCCCAAGCCAAGTCCGCGCTGGATTTGTATATCGAGCTACTCAAGCGCTGCGGGCCGCAGAATTTCGGATCGCTCGGCCAAGGCGACGTGATTCAGCTACTCGCGACGGGCAAGGCGGCGATGGGCGATGTCGTCACCGCGGCCTTTGCGAGCTTCGAGGACCCCAACAAATCCGCGGTCGTCGGCAAACTCGAGACCGTCGCGCTGCCGCGCGGAGCGAGTGGAAGTGCCGGCGCGGTGATCGGCAATTGGCACGCGACCATCCCGAAAAACGCGCCGGATGCACAGAAAAAAGCGGCGCTTGCCTTCCTCCGCTGGTTTGTCACGTATGACGCGCAATATGCATTTGCGCAAAACGGCGGCATTCCCAATCGCAGCGACGTGTTCACCTCGAACCTTGCGAAAGAGCCGCGCTTCCGTTGGATGCCGGCGTATCTCGACACGCAAAAATTCGCGAAACAGGAGCTTGGCTATGCGGAAGGCGCGCAAGTCGAGCAAGTGCTCGGATTGCGCCTCAATCAGGCGCTGATCGGCGAAATGAGCTCGGGCAAAGCGCTCAACACGGCGGCGCGCGAGATCGAGGATATTTTCAAGAAGAGCGGCCGAAAGACGGGCGTATTGCCACCGCTGCCGGAGTAACGCGACCTCGCGCACGTGGATTTCCTGAATCGCAGCTTTAAACACTGGAGTTTGTTGCCCGCGGTCCTGTTGTTCGTCGTGCTGACGATTTATCCAGTCGCCAATCTGTTCCGGATGAGCGTCTCGACGATCGAATTCACCCAGGGCGGCGGGGCGTGGTCGTTCACGCCGCTACGCAATCTCGCTCTGTTGCGCGCGGACGAAGTCGTTCCGGCCGCCGTACGCAACACGCTGCTCTTCGTCGTCGCGTCGGTCGCGATCGAGATGGTGCTGGGGCTTGCGCTCGCGATCGTCGTCGCGGGCGTCACGCGCGGCAAGGGTTTGCTTCGTACGGTGATGATCTTGCCGATTCTCGTGCCGCCGGTCGCCATCGGCAGCATGTGGAAGCTTCTCTACAACTACGACTTCGGCATCTTCAATCAGACGCTGACAGCGCTCGGCCTATCGCCGGTTAATTGGCTCGGCTCGACGTCGATCGCGCTGTGGTCGGTCGTGATCGTGGATATCTGGCATTGGGTGCCGTTCGTGTTCCTGATTCTCTTCGCGGCCGTTGAAGCGCTGCCCATCGACGTGCTCGAAGCCGCGCGCGTCGACGGCGCGACGCAATGGCAGCTGCTGCGACGCGTCATGCTGCCGCTTCTGCGTCCTGCGATCGTGGTGGCACTTCTGTTCCGCACGATCCTCGCGTTCAAGGTATTCGACGAAGTCTATTTGCTGACCTCCGGCGGTCCGGGCACCTCGACCGAACTCGTCACCCTGCATCTGTACAAAGTGTTCTTCGAGCAAAATCAGCTCGGGTACGGCTCGTTGCTGGCGCTCGCATTGATCGCGGCGATCGTCGCGTTCCTCCTGGTCGGGCGACAGGCTGTGCGGATGGCGCGAACATCATGAGCACGCCCGTCGCCGCGTTGCCGATTCCGCGTTCCGCCGCCGCGCCGGCGCGGGTCGTCGGCAGCGGCTGGATCGGTGGCACGCTTCTCGTGCTGGCCGTCATTGCGGTCCTCGGGCCGTTCGCCTGGATTTTGACGGCCTCGTTCAAATTTCAGATCGCGATCTATTCGGGCGAGTGGCCGTTCACGCCCACGTTGTCCAATTACGCCGAAGTGCTGTTCGGCAGGCGGTCCGATTTCGTCGGCAACGTCGTCAACAGCCTGATCGTCGCGTCGATCAGCACGGCGCTCGTACTCGTCGTCGGCACGCTCGCCGCATATTCGTTGCAGCGGTTTCGGTGGCGTGCGTGGGTGAGCGCCGGATTTCTGACCTGGACGCTCGTCTTCCACATGATCCCGGTGATGACCTTGATCGGGCCGTGGTATGTCGCCTTCCGAGAGCTCGGGTTGTACGACACGCGCCTCGCCCTGATTCTCACGCACGTGACGATCAATCTGCCCATGACGGTTTGGTTGATGCGCGCGTTTTTTCGCGAAGTGCCTCCCGAGATCGAAGAAGCGGCGCTCGTCGACGGTTGTCGGCCGCTCGACGCGTTTCGCCGCGTGACGCTGCCGCTGGTCGTGCCCGGCTTGATTGCAGCCGGCATTCTGGCGTTCATCTTCAGCTGGAACGAATTTCCCGTTGCGCTGAGCTTGACTTCGCGCGAGCTAGCGACGGTGCCGGTCGCGATCGCGCGCTTCGCGCAGCAGTACGAAATTCAGCACAGTCAGATGGCGGCGGCATCGATCGTTTCGACGATTCCCGCCGTTATCCTCATGGCGCTCGGCCAGCGCTTCATCGTGCGCGGCTTGACGCTCGGCGCCGTCAAATAGGAGCGCGCGATGGCGGCCGTCACGATTCGTAACGTCGGCAAGCAATTCGACTCCGTCGTCGTCATGCGCGACATCGATCTCGACGTCGCCGACGGCGAATTCATCGTTCTCGTCGGCGCCTCGGGATGCGGCAAATCGACCCTGCTGCGGATGATCGCCGGTCTCGAATCGATCACGTCGGGCGAAATTGCGATCGGCGGACGCCGCGTCAACGAGCTCGAGCCGCGAGAGCGCGACGTCGCGATGGTCTTTCAGACCTACGCGCTCTATCCGCACCTCGACGTGCGCGAGAACATGAGCTTTTCGCTGCGATTGCGCAATCGGCCGCCGGCCGAGATCAATCGCCAGGTCGAGGCGACCGCGACGACGCTCGATCTCGAGCCATTGCTCGAGCGATTGCCGCGTGCGCTGTCCGGGGGACAACGGCAGCGCGTCGCGATGGGCCGCGCCATCGTTCGTCACCCGCAGGTGTTTTTATTCGACGAGCCATTGTCGAACCTCGATGCGAAGCTCCGCGTGGCGATGCGGACCGAGATTCGCGCGCTGCATCAGCGCCTGAAAGCGACGTCGATCTACGTCACGCACGATCAAGTGGAGGCGATGACAATGGCCGATCGCATGGTCGTGATGAACGCGGGAAGGATCGAGCAGATCGGGCGCCCGCTCGATGTCTATGACCGCCCGGCGACGCTTTATGTCGCCCAGTTCATCGGCTCGCCGGCGATCAATGTCTGGACCGGGATGGTGGAGATGACATCGGGCGTTGCGTCGTTGCGAGCGGAAAACGGAATGACGTTGAGATTGCCCGATACGTCACCTCCGCCGAAAGATCGGATCGCCGTAGCGTTCCGCCCCGAGCATGTCGCTATCGACGCAGATGGAGCGCTCGAAGCGCAGGTCAGCGTCGTCGAGCCACTCGGACCCGAGACCTACGTGTATCTCGACCTGAACGGAACCCGCGTCTGCGCGCGCGTCGATCGAACCCGAAGGCTCGAGCCCGGCGATCGTGTGCGTTGCAGCGTCGCGCCGAGCGCGATCCATCTGTTCCATTGTGCAAGCGGAGCGCGTGTCGCGGCCGCGCCATGATCTAATAATGAGTTGCCGCGGACACCCGTCGGCTGCATCGTGCTCCGTCCCCCGACCCGGTTCTCATTGATGCGCAACGCCACCCGCTTCGCTTCCGGCCGCGATCTCGACATCGTTTGTCTGGGACGGATGGGTGTCGATTTCTATGCGCAGCAAATCGGCGCGCGTCTCGAGGACGTGACGAGCTTTGCGAAGTATCTCGGCGGCTCGTCGGCGAACACGGCATTCGGATGCGCGCGCCTCGGACTGAAGGCCGGCATGATCTCGCGCGTCGGCGATGATGCGATGGGCCGCTTTCTGGTCGAGACGATTGCCCGCGAGGGCTGTGAGGTGAGCCACATCGGCGTCGATCCGACCCGGCTGACGGCGGCGGTCGTGCTGGGGATCAAGGACAAGGACACGTTTCCGCTCATTTTCCTGCGGGAAAACTGTGCCGACATGGCGATCGGCGATGCCGAGATCGAAGCGTCCTATATCGCGCGCAGTCGTGCCTTGCTGATCACCGGAACGCATTTCTCCACCGAGTACATCGACCGGATCAGCAATCTCGCGCTCGAACGAGCGCGCGAGCACGACGTGCGGACCATTCTCGACATCGACTATCGGCCGGTGCTCTGGGGGCTCACCAAACGCGGCGACGGCGAAACGCGGTACATTCAATCGGACACGGTTACCGCGCATCTCGCGCGGCTGCTGCCGAAGTTCGATCTCGTCATCGGCACGATCGAGGAGTTCAACATCGCCGGCGGCAGGACCGACATCATGGAGTCGCTCGCTGCGATTCGCCATAACTCCAAAGCGGTGCTGGTCGTGAAACGCGGACCACTGGGATGTGCGGTGATCGACGCTGCGATTCCGCATTCGCTCGACGACGCGTTCAACGGCAGCGGCGTCGAGGTCGAGGTGTTGAATGTGCTCGGAGCCGGCGACGCGTTTTCGGCTGGACTTCTGTCGGGCTGGGTGCGCGGCGAGGATTACGGTGCCTGTGCGCGCTACGCCAACGCCTGCGGCGCGCTCGTCGTATCGCGCCATGGTTGCGCACCCGCAATGCCGACGCGCATCGAGCTCGATTATTTCATCGCGAACGCGGCGGCGATTCCGCGGCCCGATCAGGATGCGACGCTGTCCAGGCTCCATCGGGTCACCGCGCCGCGCGCGCCGCGCGACGAGCTGTTCGTGTTCGCGTTCGATCATCGCAATCAATTCTTCGAGTTGGCGCAGCAAACCGGCGCGGAGGAGGCTCGCGTTTCGCGGCTCAAGCAGTTATTCGTCGAGGCGGTTGCCGAAACCGAGCAGGCGCACGCCGACCTGCGCGGCCGCATCGGCATTCTCTGCGACGATCGCTACGGTCAGGATGCGCTGAACGCTGCGACGGGACGCGGCTGGTGGATCGGCCGTCCGGTGGAATTGCCCGGCTCGAATCCGCTTGTGTTCGATCGCGGCCGCTCGATCGGCACGACACTGATCGGCTGGCCGCAAGAGCAGATCGTCAAATGTCTAGTTCAGTTCCATCCCGACGACGCGATCGAGAACCGCCTCGAACAGGAGGCGCAGATTCGCGCGCTCTACGATGCCGTACAGGCGAGCGGTCATGAATTGTTGTTGGAAATCATTCCGCCGAAGTCGCTGCCGCGAGAGAGCGACACCGTGCACCGTGCGATCAAACGCCTCTACAACCTCGGCATCTATCCGGAGTGGTGGAAGCTCGAGCCGATGAAGGCGCCCCAATGGCAGGCGATCGACGCGCTGATCGCCGAACGCGATCCGTATTGCCGCGGCATTGTGTTGCTTGGACTGAACGCGAGCGCGGATGCGCTGGCCTCCGGATTTCGTGATGCGTGCGCCAGCATCAACTGCCGTGGATTCGCGGTCGGGCGCACGATTTTCCAAGAGCCGGCGCGACGCTGGCTCGCAAGTTTGATCCGGGACGGAGAATTGAAGCAAGCGATTCGCGCGAATTTCGGCACGCTGGTCGCCGCATGGCGCAACGCGCGCAGCGTTGACGCGAAAGCGAACGCGCGATGAGCAAAACGATCCGGCTGACGGCCGCGCAGGCGCTGGTCCGCTATCTCGCCGCGTTGCGGCGGGAGGACGATGATGCGCTGCTCTTCGGCGGCGTATTCGCCATTTTCGGCCACGGCAACGTCGCGGGCATCGGTGAGGCGTTGTACGCAGTCCGTCAAACATTGCCGACGTATCGCGCACACAACGAGCAGGCGATGGCTCATGCAGCAATCGCGTACGCCAAAGCGAACATGCGCCGGCGCATGATGGCGTGCACGACATCGATTGGCCCGGGTGCCACGAATCTTGTCACCGCAGCGGCGCTCGCGCACGTCAATCGATTGCCGGTGCTGTTCCTTCCGGGCGATGTCTTCATTACGCGCACGCCCGATCCGGTCCTGCAGCAGGTCGAGGATTTCCACGACGGAACGGTGTCGGCGAACGACTGCTTTCGACCGGTCTCGCGCTATTTCGATCGCATCGCGCATCCGGCGCAACTGCTGGTCGCACTGCCGCGTGCGATCGAAGTCTTGACCGATGCGGCACTTTGCGGACCGGTGACGCTCGCGTTGCCGCAGGACGTGCAGACGATGGCGTACGACTTTCCGGTGAATTTTTTCACCCCGCCGTCGATCCGCTTCGATGCGTTGCCACCTGACGAAGCCGCGCTCGCGGCCGCAGCCGCGGCGCTACGAGCGGCGAAGCGGCCCTTGATCCTCGCCGGCGGAGGCGTACTCTATGGACTGGCAACCGATGCATTGCGCGCATTCGTCGACGCGCACGGCATACCCGTCGCCGAAACGCAGGCCGGCAAGGGTGCGCTGCCGTGGGACCATCCGATGCAACAAGGATCGATCGGCGTGACCGGCTCGCCCGCCGCCAATGCGCTCGCGCGCGACTGCGATGCCGTGATCGGCGTCGGCACGCGGTTATCGGACTTCACCACCGGCTCGCATTCGATGTTCGGCAACGCGAAGCTTCTCAGCGTCAACGTCAATCCGCTCGATGCGTTGAAATGGAATGGAATGGCACTTCGTGCGGATGCGGGTCTCGCCCTCGAAGCGCTGAATCGCGCGCTCCCGGGCTGGTGCGCCGACGCCGGATGGACGCGCCGCGCGCAAGATGAAGGCCGCAAGTGGCGCGAAGACATCGCCCGCATCACCGGTCAACGCGACGTGGCATTGCCCTACGAAGGCGACGTAATCGGCGCCGTCCAGCGATCGTCGTCCGATTCGACGGATCGCGACATCGTCGTCTGCGCGGCCGGAACATTGCCCGCCGAGCTGCACAAGCTCTGGCGGACGTCGACACCGGGCGGCTACCATATGGAATACGGCTATTCGTGCATGGGTTACGAGATCGCCGGCGGATTGGGCGTCAAGATGGCGAAGCCCGAGCGCGAGGTCGTCGTCATCGTCGGCGACGGCAGCTATTTGATGTTGAACTCAGAAATCGCGACGTCCATTTTGCTCGACAAGAAGTTGATCATCGTCGTGCTGGACAATTCGGGATTCGGCTGCATCAATCGCTTGCAACAGGCGTGCGGCGGCGCCCCGTTCAACAATTTGTTCGCCGATTGCGTGCAAGGCGAAAAGGGCATCCGGCCGATCGATTTTGCCGCACACGCGGCGTCGCTCGGTGCGCTCGCTGAAAACGTCAAGACGATTCCGGAACTCGAAGCGGCACTGGCGCGAGCGCGTGCCGCCGATCGAACCTATGTGATCGCGATTCCCACCGATCCGAACCATACGACCGGCGAGGGCGGCTGGTGGTGGGAGGTCGCCGTGCCGGAAGTATCCGAGCGCGCCGGCGTGAAGGCCGCACGCGCGAAGTATGAGCAGGACAAGAAGCAACAACATCCATGAGCAATAGGCTTGATGTGCGGATCGGCATCAACCCGATCTCGTGGAGCAATGACGACTTGCCGTCGCTCGGCGGCGAGACACCGCTCGACGTCGCGCTATCCGAAGGAAGGAAGATCGGCTACGACGGCTTCGAGCTCGGCAACAAATTCCCGCGTGAGCCGAAAGCACTGCGCGAAGTCCTCTCGCGTCACGGCTTATCGCTCGTGTCGGGCTGGTATTCCGGACAGCTCGCGCGCCGATCTGTCGAAGAAGAAATCGCCGCGGTCGGGCCGCATCTCGATCTGCTCGCCACGAACGGCGCGACGGTGATGGTTTACGGCGAAGTGGCGAACAGCATTCAGGGCTCGAGCGCGCCGTTGTACAAGCGGCCGCGATTTTTCCGCGACGCGCAATGGCGTGAATACGCCGACAAGCTGACGGCGTTCGCGCGTTACACGCTGGAGCGCGGCGTGCGCGTCGGTTATCACCATCACATGGGCGCCTACGTCGAAACGCCGGCCGATGTCGATCGATTGATGGCGCTGGCCGGCGACGAGGTCGGACTGCTCTTCGACAGCGGCCACATGACGTTTGCCGGTGGCGATGCGGTCGCCATGCTCGAAAAGCACGTCGCACGCGTTTGTCACGTTCATTGCAAGGATGTCCGGCCCGCGGTCATCAAGCTGGCGCGTAACCGTGATTGGAGCTTTCTGGAGGCGGTGATCAACGGCGCCTTTACGGTGCCCGGTGACGGCGCGGTCGACTTCGATTCGTTGCTATCGATTCTTCACAACGCCCGCTATCGTGGCTGGCTCGTCGTCGAAGCGGAGCAGGATCCGGTCGTCGCGCCGGCGTACCGATACGCCGAGATTGGATACCGGCATCTCGCCCAAGCGGTGGACAAACTGCAGCATGCGTAAGGAGCGCGCATGAGTCTTCTGGTCAAAGGCCGATCCGAAGGTCGCGAGATCGTCGCGGTGACGCCGCGTTCGGCCGGTTGGAAATACGTCGGTTTTGCCGCGTATCGATTGAATGCCGGAGATTCGATGACGCTCGCGCAACCGGCCGATGAGCTTTGCATCGTCGTTCTCGCGGGCACCGTCACCGTGAAGTGGCGCGACCAAAGTTGGCGCGAGATCGGCGAGCGGACGGACGTGTTCGAAAATCGGGCGCCGTACGCCGTTTATATTCCGGTCGGCGACGACGTGGTCATGACCGCGCACACCCTCGCGGAAATCGGCGTCGCGAGCGCGCCTGGTGGTGGATCGCTCACGCCGCGCTTGATCGAGCCGAAGTCGATGAAGCGCTTTTCGCGCGGCACGGATTCGAACGAGCGCTTCGTCTGCGACATTCTTCCCCAATCGCAGCCCGCGGCCCATCTTCTCGTCGTCGAGGTGCGGACGCCGAGTGGCCATTCGTCGAGTTATCCGCCGCACAAGCACGACGTCGACGACCTGCCGCAGGAAAGCGCGCTCGAGGAAACGTATTACCATCGCTTGCAGCCGGCGCAAGGTTTCGCGTTTCAGCGTGTCTATACCGACGATCGCTCGCTCGACGAGTCCCTTGCGGTCGAGGATCACGACGTGGTGCTCGTGCCGCGCGGCTATCATCCGGTGGTCGTGCCGTACGGCTACGAGTCGTACTACCTGAACGTGATGGCCGGACCGCGCCGCGAATGGCATTTCAAAAATGATCCTGCGCACGAGTGGATGCTCAAGGTCTGAAGGGAGCGAGACGAGAATGATCGATGTCGCGTTGTTCGGCGCAGGACGCATCGGCAAGATTCACGGCGGCAACGTCGTTCGCCAACTGGGTGCGCGGCTCAAATATGTCGTCGACGTCGATTCCGCCGCGGCCGGCGCGCTGGCGGGTCAGCATGGCGCGAAAGTCGGCTCGGCGGACAACGTATTCGCCGACGCATCGGTCGCCGTAGTCGTCATCGCTTCATCGACGGACACGCACGCAGACCTCATTCAGCGTGCCGCTGCGGCCGGCAAGGCGATCTTTTGCGAAAAGCCGGTTGACCTCGACCTCGAGCGCGCGAAGAGCTGTGCGCAAGCGGTCGCGCACGCGGGCATCCCATGTCTGATCGGTTTTCAGCGCCGCTACGATCCAACCTTTGCTGCGTTGAAGGCGCGGATCGACGCCGGCGAGATTGGCGAGCCCGAAATGCTCGTCGTGACAAGCCGCGATCCCGGAGCGCCGCCGGTCGATTACATCAAACGCTCGGGCGGCATTTTCAAGGACATGCTGATCCACGACTTCGATATCTTTCGCTGGATCCTCGATGATGAAGCGGCGACGTTGTTTGCGACGGGAAGCTGCCTGACCGACCCCACGATTGAAGCGGCCGGCGACATCGACGCGACCGCGGTGACGATTCGGACCCGGAAGGGTCGGCTGGCGCAGATCAACACGATCCGGCGCGCGGCGTACGGCTACGATCAGCGCTTCGAAGTCATCGGCAGCAAGGGCATGTTGCAGGCGGGGAACCACAAGCCGACCGAAGTGGTTGCGTGGAATGCGGTCAACATCAGCGCCGACAAGCCCGAACATTTTTTCCTCGAGCGCTATCGGGCCGCCTACGCAGCCGAGATGGCGCACTTCATCGACGCGATCAGCCATAAAAAGCCGGTGCGCACGTCGATCGATGATGGTGTGAAAGCGCTCGCGCTAGCCGATGCCGCTACGCGCTCGTGGCGCGAAAAGCGCGTCGTGGAGTTATGAAGTGGGGGATCGCCTTCTGCGCATCGGCATCGCCGGTCTCGGACGCATGGGCCGTCGTCACGCGGAGAATCTTGCGCGGCGGGTGACCGGCGCGGCGCTCGTCGCCGCGTGCAGTCCCCTGGAAGACGAGCTGGCTTGGGCGAAGCAAACGCTTGGCGTCGCACAAGCGTTCACCGATTACGCTACGATGCTCGCGCGTCCGGATATCGATGCGGTGTTTCTCGTGACGCCGACGACGCTCCATGCTCAGCAGATCATCGAGGCGCTGCACGCGGGCAAGCACGTCTTTTCCGAAAAGCCGTTGTCGCTCGATCTCGACGCGTGCCTTCGCGTCGAAGGCGAGGCCAACCGGTTCCCTCATCTCAAGGTCATGATCGGATTCGTCCGTCGATTCGATCGCAGCTATTACCACGCGGCAAAGCGTATCGAGCGCGGCGACATCGGCGCGCCGTTTCTCGTGCGCTCGCAAACGCTCGACAAGCACGACCCCAGCGGATTCTTCGTTCGCTTTGCCGCGACGAGCGGTGGGATTTTCCTCGACATGAGCGTTCACGACATCGACACCGCCCGGTGGCTGCTCGGCAATCCCGCTCCGCTGCGGGCTTATGCGGCAGGCACCGTGGCCGTGCACGAGGGCCTGCATCAATGGCAGGATGTCGACAACGGCGCTGCGCTCTGCGAGTTCGAGGGCGGGAAAATCGCGTACTTCTGTGCGTCACGAACGATGGCGCATGGCTTCGAGGCGACGACCGAGATCGTCGGAACAAAGGGCCGCCTCACCATCAGCGCCAATCCACGCGCGGATTGGGTCGACGTCGCCGATTCGCATGGGGTGCGCAACGAATGCACGCCGACGTTCTACGAGCGATTCGAGGAGGCGTTCCTGCGGGAAGACCAGGCGTTCGTCGACGTCGTCCGCGGCGATCGCGTACTGCCGCTCACGCTGCACGACGCAACGCAAGCGACGCGCATCGGCATCGGCCTTCGCGAATCGTTGCTGACCAAAAAGCTGGTGGAGTTCTAGGGCGCTGCGACGTGATGCGGGGGCTGTCTTTCCGCAACGGTCGCTCGAGCCCTACTTCGAGCGTCGCGGTGGCCACCACGATAGCAGCGCCGGGACCTCGTCCGGCGGCGCGGGATCGCGATCGCCCGCGTCACCCGGCTGTAACAGCGCGCAGTTTTCGTCATCGCCGAGCGTTGCCGGCGATTCATGCTCGGCATCGATCTCGAACTCCGTGTCCTGCGCATCGAAATTCTCCGGCGCCGTCAAGCCGCCACGCGTCCTTCGCTTGCGCGTTTTCGGCGTGCGGTGAAATTGCGGTATCGGCATTACACCCTCCTTTTTCCCAAAGTCTGCACCCGCTCGTTGCAATCTTTACATGCATAACCGCGCCGTCGGCTGGTGAGCGAGCCGACCCGCGTTCGCGAGCAGTTTCCATGCCGCGATGAGCGATCGTTACTCATTCGCGCGCGCGCTCGCGCGGAAGGCCGGCGCGCATGCGCTCGACTTCTGGGATCGCCGCGAGCAATTGGTCGTCGAGCTCAAAGGCCCCGGCGATTTCGTGAGCGCTGCCGATCGCGACGTCGAGCGATTGATTCGCGAGGAATTGGCGCGGTCGTTTCCGGATGATCTCTTTCTCGGTGAAGAGACCGCCGCCGGCTTCGCCGGCGAGTTCGACCGCTGCTGGATCGTCGATCCGATCGACGGCACGCATAATTTCTTGCGCGGAATTCCGTACTGGAACGTCGCGATCGCCTATGTCGAGAAATCGCGCGCGGAAATCGGTGTCGTGTTCGATCCGTCGCAAGACGAGCTTTTTCACGCGTGTCGCGGCCACGGCGCCTGGAGCGAGTCACGATCGGGCACGAAGCCGCTGCAGACGGCGTCGACGACGCGTCTCGACGGTGCCTACATCGCGTTCGGCCATCATGACCGATCGCCCGAATACCGCTATCTCGAGATTCGGCGGCGGATGATGGATACGGGCGTCGCGATGCGCAACTTCGGTTCGGCGGCGCTCCAGCTTGCGCACGTCGCGGCCGGTCGCCTCGACGGCTTCATCGAGCTCGAGCTGTCGATCTGGGACGCGATCGGCGGCTTGCTGCTGGTGGAAGAGGCGGGTGGCCACGTCGAGCCATTCCGGCCGTCGCGCGCCACCGAAAAGGTGCCGTGCCTGGGATGCGCGCCGGGTATCGCGGACGCCTTCGTCCACTTAGCCGGCTTTTGAAGCACGCCCTCTACAGCGCCAGCAAAAACGCCACCAGATCGTCGTGCTCACGATCGCTCAGCCCAAGACTGAACCGATCGTTGTAGAAATCGACGACCGCATCGAGATCTTTGGCAAAGCCGTTGTGGAAATACGGTGCGCGCGCCGCGAGACCGCGCAAAATCGGGCCCTTGATCCGCCCGATGTCGCGCCATTTGCCGGTGATGAGCGCCCGTCCGGGATCAGTCGTTTGCACGACGAGACCCGGATCCTGCCTGTTGCGTAACGTATAGAGCGGCATGTCGGGCGTGCGGCGCGATGCGTCGGTGAGTCCAATATCGAGCGGCGCGGGAATCGAATGATCGCCCGAGACGGGCGTGTCGTGGCAGGTCGTGCAGGTGCCCGGCAATTCCGTGATGCCGAGATCATCGTTCAATCCCTTGACGTCCTTGATGAGGATCGGCCTCGAATTGAACAGGATCTCGCCGCGCGCAACCGCGGCGCGAGCCGCCTTGCGACCGGGATCGTCGCCCGTGTCGCCGCCTTTCGCTTTGGCGCGCCAGCTTGCGTACAAATCGAACGCCGTCGGATTGAATTTCGCGCCAGTTTTGTAATCGCCGGATACGGCGTCGTTGATACCAAAATAGAACGGCTGCGAGGCAAGGTACTCGGGCCCGCCCTGCGCGCGGCGTGCCGACAAATTTCCCGCCTCGGCGTCGAAGACTTGTGCGGTAAACAGTGTCATCTCGAACGCGACGATCGCCTCGCGTTGCTCGGATGTGAGAGGGTTGGCGCCTTGCGCATGCCCCATCGTCGCCGCGTTCGACTGATCCATCAAGTCGAAATGAAGCGTTGCAAAGCAATTCGTCGTGTTCGCAATGCAGTCGTGTGAGGTGGAATCTTTGAACGTCTCGCGGCCGTCCCACATCACGGTGCTCAGAAACTTGAGATTGGTCGCGGGCGCTGGACGGCGAAACAGCGAAAGCTCGGCGGCGCTGGCGTAGCCATACGGATCATCGACGGCGATCAGATCGAACTCCCGAATCTCGGGGAGGCCGATGCCGACGCGGATCAGCCCTTTGTCGAGGAGCATGCTGTACGCCTTGCGACGTGCGTTGACGGTCGACACGTCCGCAAGCGGCGAATTCGAGCCGTCGACGGTGCGAAAGATCGGTTCCGTTCCGCCGCTCGCATCGAATCGCTCGCGCAGGTGGCGCGGGATCACCGTCCAACCGTCGCTCGGCTGATGGCAACTGCCGCAACTGCGGCCGTTAGCGCCGAGACTCTGAAAGAACGGGCCGTCCAGCGCAATCTTTCCGGTCGTGCTGAAAGTTGCCGCTACCCCGGTTGGATTCGGAAACGCCAGCATGTTCGGCAGAAACGTGGCTTCGCCGGCGTACCCCGGCGCGCTCATCGCGGCCAATGCGGCGAGCGTAGCGCTGATATGGCGCTTCAACGCCTGTTTTTTCACGGTGATCTCCCTGTCCTCTGACTGCGAAGTTTGGAGCCGGTCGCCTTTCGCGGCGACCGGCGCGGTGCCCGCGACTAGAACGTCGCGATCGGCTCCGCCGGCTCCTTCGCCTGGTTCACGTAGTGATCAGGAAAATAGTCGAAGCCGCGTGATGGATCGGCGCTCGAAGCAGAATCGCCGGCCGCCATCGGTGATTTCGTTCCCATCGAAGCCGTCGCGCGAGTCGTTGCGCTTGCGTCGCCGAGCGCGGCCGTCGACATATCGCCAAGCGACGTGAACGATGCGATTCCCACGACAACGACAGCCGCGGCAATGACTGCCGCCACCGCAAAACGGCTCGTCACGCGCACCCGATTGGCGCGCGATGTCGACAATTCGTGAATTTTCGGCATGGCCTCTTTCCTTCGCCTTAATTGCGCCGAACCGGTTCCGCGTTGCCTGTGGCAATGCGCTTGGTGGCGCTTCAATCAGGGGGATCGGAATTCGCTCAATGAATCCGACATTCCTCAGGCATCGACGCGAATAGTCGACTTTGGAGGCGCAGAAGTCTTGAAGAAGCGATTAAAAATCGCTAAAAGTATTCGTGATCCGGAAAGTAAATTGATTCGTGACAACGGCATTCGAAATCGGGCCGTTCAGACTCGAGCCCGACGCCAACCTGCTCATGCGAGACGGTATCGCGGCGCCGCTGGGCTCGCGGGCAGTGGGCGTCCTGAGAACGCTCGTCGAGCATGCCAACGAGTTCGTCCCCAAGTCCCAGATCATTGCGGATGTTTGGCACGAGGCGGTCGTCGAGGAAGGCAATCTTCCCGTTCAGATTGCCGCGATAAGACGCGTCCTCGAGCAGGGTGGCGGCTCGCATTGGATCGAGACGTTGCCTCGCCGCGGCTATCGGTTCGTCGGCCCGGTCGCCGAAGTGGCGGAGCGTCATCCGCTCGCCGAGAGCGACAGGCGTTCGAACCTCCCACTGGCGCTGACCGCGTTCATCGGTCGCGAGCGCGAGGTCGCCGACGTCGAACGGCTGCTTCCCACGTGTCGTTTGCTCACGCTGGTCGGCGTCGGCGGCATCGGCAAGACGCGCCTTGCGCTCCATGTCGGCGCCGCGCATGTCGATGCATATCGAGACGGCGTCTGGTTTGTCGATCTCGCCTCATTGGCCGATGCGGCATTGGTTGCGAGCGCGGTCGCGCAAAGCCTCGGCATACGTGACTCGTCGGTGCGGGAATCGCTCGTCGATGTGCTCGGCCACTCCCTCGAGCAGCGACGACTGCTGCTGATTCTCGACAATTGCGAGCACGTTCTTTCGGCGTGTGCGTCGCTCGCTCAAGCATTGCTGCAGCGAACCGACGCGCTCACGATCATGGCGACGAGCCGCGAGCCGTTGCAGATCGGCGCGGAACAGCGCTACCTCGTGCAATCGCTGTCGCTGCCGGACCCGACGGCGGATGCGAACGCGATGGCCAACTCCGACGCCGTGAGCCTTTTCGTCCAGCGCGCGCAACGGCATCAAGCGGGATTCGCCTTGACGCCCGCGCGGGCCGGGATCGTCGCGCAAATCTGCATCCACCTCGACGGAATTCCTCTGGCGCTGGAGTTGGCCGCCGCACGCATTCATTCGCTGTCGCTCGAGCAGATCCACGCCCGCCTCGACAACCGCTTCAGGTTGCTGACCGACGGCGGTCGGACCGCGCTGCCGCGCCAACAGACGCTTCGCGCGACATTCGATTGGAGCTTCGATCTGCTGGCCGAAGACGAGCGTGCGGTGTTACGGCGCCTTTCGGTATTTGCCGGCGGCTTCACGCTCGAGGCGGCGACGGCGGTGGCTTGCCACGCGACGAGCGACGAGAACGCCGTGATCGATTTGCTCCGCCAACTCACGTTGCGGTCATTGGTGATCGCCGACACGAGCGGAGCGCGCGCACGCTACCGGCTGCTCGAAACGACTCGCGCGTATGCCTTGGAGAAGCTCGCCGAGTCGGGCGAGGCCGAAGCCGTCAAACACCAGCATGCGGAATATTTCCGCAGGTGCTTCGAGCCGGCGTTCGACGATTGGCAACGGTTGTCCGACGCCGACTGGCATGCGCTTTATTCGGTCGAGCTCGACAATGTGCGGGCTGCGCTCGCGTGGGCGCTCAGCCCGCGTGGAGATGCCCACGTGGGCATTCAACTCGCTGCATCGTCGCGACCGCTTTGGACGCCGCTACCGCTCCGCGAAGGCAAGCAATGGCTCCGCGCGGCGATTGATCGAATCGACGCCTCGACGCCTCCATCGGACCAGGCGCGGTTATGGGCGGCGCTTGGCACGCTCTCACACACGGCAGAGCCCGCCGAAGGTCAAGCGGCATTGACGCGGGCAGTCGAGCTCTATCGTCAGACGGGCGATGAGCGTGGCCTCGGACGAGCGCTGCTGGGATTGGGGCGGCTGTGGGTTTTTATGGGGCGGTTCGACGATGCGGCGACGGTGCTGGCTGAAGCGTTCCCCATGCTGGAGCGCGACGACGCGCCGAAGACGCTCGCTCGCTATTTCGAGACGTTCGCGTTCCTGAAAATGCTGAGCGGGGACCTCACGAGCGCGCGCACGCATTTCGAGAAGGCATTGGCGCTGTATCGAAGCGCCGGCGCGGAATGGTCCGTGGCGATCGTGCTCAATCTCGCGGACATGACGTGGGCGGACGGCGATCTCGACGCGGCGTTGGCACGGTTCAACGAGGCCGTCGCATTAATCCGGGAGTCGCCGAACATGCCGAGGGACATACTCGGTTTCGGGCTCACGAACCTCGCCGGCGTGTACATCGAACGCGGCGAGCTCGACCGCGCACTCGCGGTCGCGCGTGAAGGTCTGCCGCTGCGACGCGAGTCCGATTTCGAGGGCGCGCTCGACCATCTCGCGCTGCGATTGGCGCTCGTGGGCAAGCGGGAGGATGCGGCGCGTCTCGCCGCGTTCATCGATCACGCATGGAAGGTGAAGGACGCGAAGCGTCAGCCCAACGAAGCGCGCGCTCGCGGCCGTTTGGAAACGTTGCTGCGCAAGCATTTGGCGCCCGCTGAGCTACACGATCTCTTCGTCGAAGGCGCGAAGCTGGGCGTCGACCACGCGTACCGGCTTGCGCTCGAGGAAGGGGCCGATCGGCCCGCGCATTGCACTTGAGGAAGAGAGGGTTCGGAAACTTAACGACTCATGTCAGCCGCGACGCTCCTTTTGCCGAGGCGCTCTTCAGCGGCTCTCGTCAAGGGATGGTCGGGGCCGAAGCCGCTGCGGAGCGAGATCGCGGCGCGCTCGAGCAGCGGTCGAGCAGCCACGCTGTCGCCCTGTGCGATCTTCGCCTCGGCGGCCAGTAGCAACGCCTCGCCGACGTCCGCGCTCGATGCGGGATCACGCGCGCTGTCCTCCGCAATTTTCAGCGCTTCTGCCGCGAAGGTCGTAGCGCCCGCGGCGTCCCCTCGCGTCAACGCAAGCTTTCCCGCGGTTCGATTCACTCTGTATCGATAGAACGGCGTATTCGCCGCCGGTTTCGATAGGTCTTGGCGAGCCTTTTCGACGAGGTCTCCCGCCTTGTCCTGCTGACCTTGCGCGGATGCCATCTGGGCACGGACCAGCGTTGCATGAAGGATCATCCCGGCGCTGATTTTCGGATCGCGCGCAAAGAAAGCTTCCGCGCGCGCGAGCTCTTCGTCGGCCGCCGAATAATCGTGCTCCTGCATGAGCGCGACGGCGAGCTCGAACCGCGTGCGCGATGCCCAAGCGTCGGCGCCATGACTTTCAGCGGCGGCCGCCGCTTTGCGAAGCAGCTCGATCGCTTCGCTATTTCTTTGCAGCCGTACGAGCGCGCGCCCTTCGCTGTAGCCGTACGAGGAAATGTCCAAATCAGGGAAGCCTTCGACGCGCTCTCGTGCAAGATGCGCCTGCGCATGCGCCGCCTTGATTTCTCCGACGTTGTAGAGATCGGTCGCGCGATTCGCGAGCAAGGTCGCGTAGCCGACGGTATTGCCGCGGCCATTACGCTCGAACAGATCGAGCAGCGTCTGGTTGTTCAAGAGCGCCTCACGCGAACGACCCGATCGAAAGTAGACATAGCCGATATCGTTCAGCGTGCTCGTGTACAAGAGCGTTCGCGTGTCGCCCGCCCCCTCGAGCAGCCTGCGCGCCTGACCCAGCGACGAAAGCGCATCGCTCCAGCCGCCCTGGAACATGCGTACCAATGCATCGGCGCGAAGGCAATCGACCCGCACCTGGACGCTCGGCGACGTGAGACGCGCCAGCGCATTTTTACCTTCGGTCAGGGCGCGCATCGCGTCTTCAGGATGGCCGTTTTTCAAATCGGTGGGCGCGATTGCGCACTGTGCCGAGGCGATGACTTCTACATCGCCGATTTCCTGAGCGATCGTCATTGCGCGCGCCAGGATCTCCCGTTCTTTCTGTGGACGGTCGAGATCCATATAGCGCCGCGCCATCTGCACGAGCATCAATCCGGTCAGGTGCGGATCGGCGCTGTACCGGCGTTCGACCAACGCAACACCGCGATCGATCAGCGCGTCGAGCGTCATCGGTTTGCCGCCGGGGCCGAGCTCCTCCAGCATCAAGCTCATCACTTCGCTGGACGCCTCGGCCCGCTGGGCTTGATAGCGCGCCGTGTCGCGCTCGCGCTCGGCGATTGCCGCCTGTCGTGTCGCGCGCCCGGCTTGTGTGATCGTTCCCGCGAGACCGGCGATCAGCGCGATGACAGCGAGCGCGCTCAAGCCCACGGCGAGACGATTGCGACGCACGAATTTCCCCGCGCGATAGCCGAACGAGTCGGCGCGCGCGCCCACCGGCTCGTGCCTCAAATAACGTCGAATGTCATCGGCGAAGGCAGTCACCGACGGGTAGCGCTCCTGCGGATTCTTCTTGAGCGCCCTCGCGACGATGTTGTCGAGATCACCGCGCAGGACATGCTTCAGGCTGCCGGGCGTTGCGGCGCGCCGAGCGGCGTTTTCCGCGAGCGTCTTCTTGGGCAACGATTTCTTCGCGGTGACGGCGTCCGAGATTCGCGGCGGATCGTTGTCGACGATCGCCTTGACCAATTCCGCGGCCGAATGCGTATGGCCTTCGGCGGGATGCTGGCCGGCCAGCAGCGCGAAGAGCAGGACGCCGAGCGCGTAGACGTCGGTCGACGTCGTCACCGGATCGCCCAGCACTTGTTCGGGCGCCGCGAATTCGGGCGTGAGCGCGCGGCCCGCATCGCGCGTGAGCTCGGTCGCGTTGCCGAGCGCGGATTCGTCCTCGAGCAGCTTGGCGATTCCGAAATCGAGCAGCTTGACATCGCCACGCTCGCCGACGAGCACATTGGATGGCTTGATGTCGCGATGGATGATCAGGTTCGCATGCGCGTGGGCGACCGCGGACAGCACGTCCAGGAACAAGCGAAGGCGCTCGCTCACGTTGAGACGCTTCGCATCGCAAAAAGCGTCGATCCGATCGCCTTCGACGTATTCGAGAACCAGATACGGCTGTCCGGCGGGCGACACGCCGGCGTCGATCAAGCGCGCGATGTGGGGATGCGCGAGCCGCGCCAGGATGCTGCCTTCGCGGCGAAAGCGCTCTTCGCCGGCGCGGCCGACCAGTGCGGCGTTCAGAAGCTTGATCGCGACCTTGCCCTCGAAGCGGCCGTCGCTGCGGCGCGCAAGCCAGACGCTGCCCATTCCGCCTTGCCCGAGCTGCGATTCGAGCGTGTAGGCACCGAGTGTGTGACCGGCAAGCGATGTTTGCGGCGCGAATGCGGCGAGCGGGCTGTACGCCAGAAAGCCTTCGCGCTCGACGGTGTTGCGCTCCGCGATGAACGCTTCCAGCTCAGCGGCGATCGCGCGGTCTTGTTCCCACAGCTTTCCGAGCCACGCCGACCGCGCGCCACCCTCGAGCTCGAGTGCGCGATCGAGCAGCGGACTCAGCGCCTGCCAGCGCTCGCGAGAAACGATCACTGCTACGAGAGCGGCCGATCGCCCTGGAGCGCGCGGTGCAGGTAGAGCCGCGCCTTCTCCCAATCGCGCTGCACGGTGCGCTCGGACACGCCGCGAATTTCGGCGATCTCGGCAATCGAGAAGCCGCAAAAGAACTTGAGGTCGACGAGCTGCGCGAGATCGGGATCGAGGGTCGCGAGCTCATCGAGTGCATCGCTGACGCGCGAGAGCTCGTGGTCGTCGGATGCCGCGTCCGCTGCGACATTGGTGTCGAGCGACGTGAACTCGAACGCGCTGCCGCGCTTTTGCGCTTGACGGCTCCGCACGTAATCGATGATGAGCCCACGCATCGCCCGCGCCGCATAAGCCATGAAGTGCGCGCGGTCCGGAAACGAGATCTTTACGCGCCCGGACATGTTGAGAAATGCCTCGTGGAGCAGCGTCGTTGCGCCAAGCGATCCATAGGCGCCGTTTCGCACCAACTCGCGCTTCGCGACATTGTGGAGCTCCGCGTACAACACCTGGAACAGCTGCTGCGCCGCCGCGGGATCGCCCTTTTGCGTCGACGAGAAAAGCGAGGAAATCTTGGACTCCAAGGCCACGTCTCCAACACTCGTGCCGGAGCCGCAGTATATGACATTTGGGTAGGCCCGGCGCGCCGATTTCCGCGCCTCGTTCGTGCGGATTATTCGGATGGCGCGTCTGGATTGCGAGTGGTACGCGCTAACGAGCCTTCGCGAAATCGCCACCGTAGGCGTAGGCAAACGCATCGGGGCGCAAGTATTGGCGCAGCGCGGCGTTCACCTCGGCGGGCGTCAGCGCGGCAATCGCGGCGTCGATCTTCGCGGCGAAATCGAACGTCCGATCGAGATACAGTTGTTGCATCAACGCAGCCGCGACCGTCGCGTCCTGCGTTCGCGCGAGTTGCCGCTGCTTCAGTACGCTCGCCTTCGCTTGTGCCACCTCCGCATCGGTAAATCCGTCCCGGACCGCGCGTGTGAGCTCGTCGCCGACTGCCGTGCGCAACTTACCGAGATTCTGCGGCGCGAAGATCGCGAACATGCCGATCGTCGCATTCGACTCGAAGCTCGATGCTTCGAACGAGCTCCGAATGCCGTAGCTTAGTCCGTCTTTTTCCCGCACGCGGGACCACAGCCGCGATGCGCCCGACGAGCCCAGCGCATGGTTGGCGACGACGAGCGCGGGATAATCGGGACTCGTGTCACGGACCGGAATGCCGAACCGCGCGAGCATCGTGGCGTTCGCCTTGTCGGGCGTCTCGATTTCGATCGACGTCGCGGGCTTCGCGATCAGAGGATCGGGCACGCGCGCAAAGGGCGTGGGCGTCGTCCAGTTGCCGAAGAGATCCGAGAGCAGCGGCCGCAACGTCGCCGGATCGAAATCGCCGACGATCGCGAGCTCGGCGTGTGAGGCGCCGAAGAAGTTGCGATGAAACCCGCGTAAGTCATCGATCGTCGTGGCCGAGAGCCTCTTCAGCTCTTCGTCGAGCGTGGGGATGTAGCGAACGTCACCGGGCGGATACGGATTGCGATAGCGATCCAGTGCGCGCGAGGTGACCGACTCGGGACTTTGGCGTTCGCTTTCGAGCGCAGCGGCCTCTTCTCGCTTCAGCGTCGCGAACTCGGATGCCGGGAAGGCAGGCTCGCGCAACACTTCGGCGACGAGCTTCAGCGTGTCCGCGAGATCGCCGTTCACTGTCTCGCCTATGGCGAACGTCCGCGTCTCCGAACCGTTGACGCTGAGCCGTGCATGCAAGCGATCGAGCGCGTCCTGGATTTGCTGACGATTTCGCTGCGTGGTTCCGCGCATCAGCATCTCGGCCGTCAACTCGCCTTGTGGAGAGCGCCCGGACAGCGACTGTGCGTCGCCCTCGTGAAGCTGCAGCGCAAAGCGAACTTTCTCGCCGCGCGTCTTCTTTTGCAGGAACGCGACCTTCATGCCGTTCGCGAGCGTGAACCGCACAGTCCGTGCATCGAGATTCGCGGGCGCGGGATCGAAGTCTTCGCCGGAGGCCAGCGCGGCATCGCCCTTGTAGTCGCGCAACAGGTCGACGATGTCGATCGTGGCGACTTGCGGTGCGCGATCCGGCTTCGACTCCGGAACGAAGAGCGCCACCGTTCGATTCGACGGCTTGAGGTAGAGCCCCGCAACGCGGTTCACGTCCGCGGCCGTCACCTTGCGCCAGCGGTCCCGCTGGAGGAAGAAGAGACGCCAATCGCCGGCCGCGATCGACTCCGAGAGCCGCACGCCGAGCGCCGTCGGATTGGCGAGCGCATCATCGACGTTCTTGAGCGCACGCGTTCGCACGCGATCGACTTCGGCGTCGGTGATCGGACGCGCCTTCACGTCCTCGATCGTCGCAATCATAGTCGCGCGCGCGCCGTCGAGTGAATCGGTCAGCGACAATTGCGCGACGAAGGTCGCGATCCCCGGGTCATGCAATCCCGGCGCAAATCCACCGACCCCCGTCGCCTTGCGCGCGTCGACCAATGCTTGATACAAACGGCCCGCGGGCTCGATTGTCATCGCGTCGACGAGCGCCTGCACTGCAATGAAGTCGGGATGCGCGGCAGGCACGACGTGGTAGGCGACGCCGACCAATTGCGTATCGCCGGCCCGGCGCAGCGTGATCGTTCGCTCACCGTCCTGGACCGGTTCTTCCGTGTAGAGCTTTGGCAGGACGCGGGCAGGCTTCGGAATCGGGCCGAAATCGCGCACGATGGTCGCGAGCGTCGCGTCCGGATCGAATTGCCCCGCGACGACGAGCACTGCGTTGTCCGGCTGGTAATACATTCGGTAAAACGCCTGCAAGCGGCCGATATCGACGTTCTCGACGTCCGAGCGCGCGCCGATCGTCGACTTGCCGTAGTTGTGCCAATCGAACGACGCCGCGTCGAGTCGCTGCATCAACATCCGGAACGGGCTGTTCTCGCCGCGCTCCATCTCGTTGCGAACGACCGTCATCTCGCTGTCGAGGTCGGTGCGCGCAACCTTCGAGTGCACCATCCGGTCGGCCTCCATCGCAAGTGCCCAGTCGAGGTCTTGCGCGGATGCGTTGAATGTCTCGTGGTAGTTCGTGCGGTCGTACCACGTCGACCCGTTGTATTGCATGCCGCGCTTGCTCATCGCGTCGCCGATGGTCCCGGATGTCGGCGTGCCCTTGAACAGCAGATGCTCGAGCAGATGCGCCATGCCGGTCTCGCCGTAGTTCTCGTGACGCGAGCCGACCAAATAAGTGACGTTGACCGTGGTCTTCGGCTGGCTGGTGTCGGGAAACAACAGTACCTTGAGACCGTTCGCGAGCGTGTATTCGGTGATGCCTTCGACGCTCGGTCCTTGCGTGACACCGGGCGGCAGCGCAGCGCACGCGATACTCGCGATGAAGAAGGCGGCAGGCGCCAGCAAGCGGACAACCCAGTGCGGGATTCGGGACATGGCGTGGTCGGAAGGCAGAGGGGGAAGCGGGCAGCTTAGCGGTGATTCGTTATCCGAGCCTTAAGCGCAGCTGCCGTCATCAGACAGCGCAGCCGTCGGCGGGTTTCCGCGGGTCGCGCCGGTTCCAGTAAGGCTGCGTCGATTGACGTTTACGTAAACGTCATTTAACCTGCGCTTTTCGCATCAACGCGGCCGCGGTGAAATAATGTCTCCGGCCCCTCGCCCGGCTTCGCACTGCGCTATGAACGATTCGAGTCGCCCGCCGCTGATTCGCGCCGAAAGGCCGCCCCGAGGCGCGAATTCCGCCCCCTCGGGGGGCAGCGCAAGCGTCGGAATCCACATCCACAAGCCGCTCCACAAGGTGCGCTTCGTCACGGCCGCGAGCCTGTTCGACGGCCACGACGCTTCGATTAACATCATGCGCCGGATTCTGCAGGCGACCGGCTGCGAGGTGATCCATCTCGGCCATAACCGCTCGGTCGAGGAAATCGTCAACTGCGCATTGCAGGAAGATGCGCAGGCAATCGCCGTCTCGTCGTATCAGGGCGGTCACGTCGAATATTTCAAGTACATGCTCGATCTGCTGCGCGAGCGGGGGGCCGGTTCAATCAAGGTCTTCGGCGGGGGTGGCGGGGTGATCGTGCCCGCCGAGATCGAAGCGCTGCACGACTACGGCGTCGCGCGAATCTTTTCGCCTCAGGACGGTCAGCGGCTCGGCCTGCAGGGCATGATCGACGAGATCGTCGCGGCGGCCGATGTCGATCTCGCGCAATCGCTGCCGAACTCGCTCGACGCCCTCGTCGAAGGTGACGTCTACTCCCGCATGCGCGCACTCGCCCGATTGATCACCGGACTGGAGAGCGAAACGATTCCGGAGAAACTGCGCGATGAGCTGCGCAGCGCCGCCGCCAAGGTCAAGATTCCGGTCCTCGGCGTAACGGGGACGGGCGGGGCGGGCAAGAGCTCGCTCACCGACGAGCTCGTTCGTCGCTTCCGTCTCGACCAGAACGATGCGCTGAAGATTGCGATCATCTCGATCGACCCGTCGCGGCGCAAATCCGGCGGGGCGCTGTTGGGCGATCGCATCCGGATGAACGCGATCGAGCACCCGAACATCTACATGCGCTCGCTCGCGACCCGCGATACGGGGAGCGAAATATCGAAGGCGCTGCCTGACGCGATCGCCGCATGCAAGGCCGCGGGATTCGATCTGATCATCGTCGAGACATCGGGCATCGGGCAGGGCGACGCCGCGATCGTGCCGCTGGTCGATATCTCGATGTACGTGATGACGCCGGAGTTCGGCGCCGCGACGCAGCTCGAGAAAATCGACATGCTCGACTTCGCGGACTTCGTCGCGATCAACAAATTCGATCGCAAGGGCGCCGCCGATGCGCTGCGTGACGTCCGCAAGCAATATCAGCGCAATCGCGAGCTGTTCAGAGAATCGCCTGAAACGATGCCCGTCTTCGGCACGATAGCGTCGCGCTTCAACGACGACGGCGTGACGGCGCTCTACCAGGCGATCGCGGTCAGCCTCGGCGAACACGGCCTCGAGCTCGAGCCGGGTCGATTGCCGGCAGTCACGCTACGCCATTCGAGCGTGCAAAGCGCGATCGTGCCGCCGAAACGCATACGTTACCTGGCCGAAATTGCCGACAACGTTCGCGGCTACCTTCGGCATGCGGACGAGCAAGCGCGAATCGCGCGCGAACGGCAGCAACTGCGGGGCGCGAAGACCCTGCTTGCCGACGACGCGCCGCCGGCGATCGATGCGCTGATAGCCGCACGAGAGGGCACGCTCGACGCGCGATCGAAAAAGCTGCTCGATCTCTGGCCGAAGACCAACGCGGCCTACAGCGGCGACGAATATGTCGTCAAGATTCGGGACAAGGAACTGCGCAC
>DASXPO010000235.1:0-14393 GCA_036493535.1 Casimicrobiaceae bacterium | reverse complement strand
ATCAGCCGGGGATGGAGCTCAACGCAAAATACACGTTATTCGCCGAGGGCTGTCGCGGTTCGCTGTCCGAATCGCTGATGGGTCGATTCGATCTGCGTGAAAACGTCGACCCGCAAAAATACGGGATCGGACTAAAGGAACTGTGGGAGGTCGCGCCGGAGCAACATCACCGCGGCCTGGTCCTTCATTCGCAAGGCTGGCCGCTCGACCGGCGTACCGGTGGCGGATCGTTCATCTATCACTTCGGTGAAAACCTCGTGTCGGTTGGTTTTGTCGTGCACCTCAATTACCGTAATCCGCACCTGTCGCCCTACGATGAGTTCCAGCGCTTCAAGACGCATCCGGCGATTCGTCCGACGTTTGCGGGCGGCAAGCGAATCGGCTACGGTTCACGCGCAATCAACGAAGGCGGATTGCAATCGGTGCCGCAGCTCGCGTTTCCGGGCGGCGCGCTGATCGGCTGCGCGGCGGGCTTCGTCAATCTGCCGCGGATCAAAGGCTCGCATAACGCGATGAAGACCGGCATGCTGGCCGCGGAGGCGGCCGCCGCCGCGCTTGCGGCCGGACGTGCGAACGATACGCTCGACGACTATCCGCGCGCCTATCGCACGTCGTGGGTTTATGACGATCTCTACAAGGTGCGCAACGTCAAGCCCGCTTTGAAGTGGGGCACATGGATCGGCACGCTGCACGGCGGCGCCCAGATGTGGCTGCACGATCTCGGACTCGGCGCGCTTTTCCCGTGGACGCTGCACAGCGACGAGCCTGATCACACGACGCTCAACGCCGCCGATGACATGCCGCAAATCGCCTATCCGAAATACGACGGCGTTGTCACGTTCGACAAGTTGTCGTCGGTCTATTTGTCGAACACCAATCACGAGGAAAATCAGCCGATTCATCTGCAGCTACGCGATACGACGGTGCCGGTCGACATCAACCTGCGGCTGTATGCGGGCCCCGAAGCGCGCTATTGCCCGGCCGGGGTCTACGAATTCGTCGACGCGCCAATTCCTCCGAAGTCAGCGGATGAGGAGGACGACCAAAACGAGGACGACTCCCGCAGCGCGCTCGCGATTGCGGCGCTACGGCGGCCCAAACGATTGCAGATCAACGCGCAGAATTGCGTTCACTGCAAGACCTGCGACATCAAGGATCCGCGCCAGAACATTCATTGGGTTCCACCGGAAGGCGGCGGCGGACCCAACTACACGAACATGTGATCGCCATCGCAGACCGGGCCGCGTGAGGCGCTCACGCGTCTGCGATCGGCCATAGCCATGCGGCGCCGCGCACGCCGCTTGCGTCGCCGTGCACATGTTTCAGCAGGCGCGTATCGACGCGATCGGAAAAGACCCATTCCCCCCAGAGCTTCGGAACGTCGACATAAAGCGCATCGATGTTCGAGAGACCGCCACCCAGCACGATCGCATCAGGATCGAGAATGTTCATCACGTGCGCGAGCGCACGAGCAAGACGGCCTTCGTATCGCGCAAGCGACGCAGCGCAGGCTGCGTCGCCTTGGCCCGCCCGTTCGACGATCGCGTGCGTCGTCAGCGTTTCGCCCGCCACGAGACGGTGGTCGCGCTTCAGGCCCGGTCCCGATAGAAACGTTTCGATGCAGCCGTCGTGGCCGCAAAAACATGCCGCGCCGGGTCGCTCGTCGTCGCGCGGCCACGGCAGCGGGTTGTGCCCCCATTCGCCGGCAATCGCGTTCGGGCCGTCGAGGACCCGACCGCCCACGACGACGCCGCCGCCCACTCCCGTGCCGAGAATCGCCCCAAATACGACGTCCGCGCCGTGCCCCGCGCCATCGGAGGCCTCCGACAAGGCAAAGCAATTGGCGTCGTTCGTTAACCGCACCGCGCGGCCGATCACGCGTTCGAGATCGCGCGCAATGGGCTTGCCATTCATGCACACCGAGTTGGAGCCACGCAGCAATCCGGTCGCGCGCGAAATCGACCCCGGCGTGCCGATCCCTACGCTGCCCGAACCGCGGAGCGCCCGTTCGGCGTTCTGGACGAGCGTCGCAATTATGTGAAGCGTCGCATCGTAGTCGCCTTGCGGCGTGGCAACGCGCTGGCGGAAACGCTCGCCGCCTTGCGCGTCGAGGGCCAGGATTTCGATTTTTGTGCCGCCAAGATCCACCCCCAGGCGGTAGCGCGGGTTCGCTGCAGGCATGAAGGTTGACGGTCCACTGATGCAATGTTGGAATAGTACCGATCGAGAGAAGTTCGGCTCAACCGGGGAGTAAAGCCGCATGAAAAAAAGTCTTGCGCTGGCAGTCGGCAGTTTTGTCGCATGGGTCACGGGCTGCGCTCCGCTGCTTGCGCAGCAACTGAACGTCATTTGCCCGGTGCAGGCGGAGTGGTGCTCGCTTGCCGCGACCGAATTTGAAAAGGAGACCGGCATCAAGGTCGGATTGACGTTGAAGGGCTCCGGCGAATCATTCGCGCAGGTCGCGGCGGAAAAGGCGAACCCGAAGCTCGACGTGTGGTTCGGCGGCACCGGCGATCCTCATCTGCAGGCGGCCGAGCTCGGACTCCTCGAGGAATACAAGTCGCCGCTGCTCGCGCAGCTTCAACCGTGGGCGCGAGGACAGGCGGAGCAATCGAAATTCCGCACCGTCGGCATGTATCTCGGCGTGCTCGGCATGGGATACAACACCGAGCTATTGGCGAAAAAGAAACTCGCGGCACCCGCCTGTTGGAGAGATTTGATCAAGCCCGAGTTCGCCGGCGAAGTGCAGATGGCGAATCCGAATGCGTCGGGCACGGCGTATACGGCGATCGCGACAATCGTGCAAGTGATGGGCGAGGAAGAGGCATTCAAATACCTGAAAGCGCTGCACAAGAACATCAACAACTATCCGCGGTCCGGCGTCGGTCCGATCAAGGCGGCGGCGCGCGGAGAGACGCTTGCGAGCGTCAGCTTCATTCACGATGTCATCACTGAAGCGCAAGCAGGCTTCCCGGTCAAGGCGGTCGCGCCCTGCGAAGGCACCGGCTATGAGATCGGCTCATTGTCGATCATCAAAGGTGCGCGCAATCTCGAAAATGCGAAGAAGTTCTACGATTGGGCATTGACCTCGAAGGCGCAGGCGCTCGGCGCGCAGGCGAAGCAGTTTCAGCTTCCGTCCAACGTTTCGACACCGATCTCGCCGCTGTCGCCGAAAGTCGCCGACATCAAGCTCATCAACTACGACTTCGGGAAATACGGCTCCTCCGCGGAGCGCAAGCGTTTGCTCGAGCGCTGGGACAAGGAAGTCGGCAGCGTCGCGAAATGACGACCTGAGCGGACGCCCGGCGACCGTTCCCATGAAACGATTCGCGGCGATTGTCGTTCTCTTGCTCTGCCCGCTCGTCGCCGCGGCGCAAGGGCACCTGAATCTCTATTGCAGCTCGCCCAACACCGCCTGGTGCCAGGGCATGGCGGTCGGCTTCGAGCGCACCACCGGCAACAAGGTCGCGGTGATCCAAAAGGCGACCGGCGAAATGCTCGCGCAGATCAAGGCGGAACGGGCGAATCCGCATGGTGACATTTGGTGGGCCGGCGCAGCCGATTCGTATCTGCAGGCCGCCGAAGAGGGTTTGCTCGAGCCCTACCGCTCGCCGAACGTCGCCGAGCTCTATCCGTGGGCGCGCCGCATTTCGGACATGTCCAAGGATCATGTGTCCGGTGTCTACGGCGGCATCATCGCGCTCGGCTATAACAGCGAGTTGATGGCGAAACGCAAGCTTCCGATTCCCAAATGCTGGAAGGATCTGACCAATCCGGTCTACAAAGGCGAGATCATGCTCGGCAATCCGAACTCGTCTGGAACCGCCTATTTGATGCTCGCGACGCTCGTTCAGGTTTTCGGAGAAGACGAAGCGTTCAAATATCTCGCCGAAGTGCACAAGAACGTCAATCAATACGCGCGCTCGGGCATAGGACCGATGACGGCGATCACCCGCGGTGAGACGGCACTCGGCAGCACCGTGCTTCATGGCGTGATCAACGAGATCATGCGCGGCTTTCCCGTTGAACCGGTTCTTCCCTGCGAAGGCGTCGGTTACGAAGTCGGCTCGATCGCGATCGTCAAAGGGACCCGCAATCTCGACACCGCGAAGAAATTCATCGATTGGGCGCTGTCGGTCGAGGGTCAAAACGTGGGACTCGACGTCAAGGAATATGCGATCCCGACCAATCGAAACGTGCCTTTGCCGCCGCAAGTGCCAAAGTTATCGGACGTCAAAGTGATCGATTACGATTTTGCCAAATTCGGCGCGAGCGAGACGCGGCGCCACCTGCTCCAGCGATGGGAGCAGGACATCAATGCCTTGCCGCGTTGATCTCCGTCCAGCCGAGCACCTCTTGATGCTTGCCGCTCTCGGCAACGAGGGACTTTGAGCAAGCTACAGCGCACGCTGCTCCTCTGGGTCGCGGTCGGCGCCGCCGGCTTTCTGCTCGTTCCGTGGTATTCGCTGCAGGACTCGTTGCTCGGGATCGGGTGGATCAAGAGCTTCGCAGCGAAGGATGATGCGCCCGCTTTGCTGCAAGCGTTGTTGCATGGGCGCATTTGGCTGCTGCCGCTCGGCCTCGTGCTGGCCGCCGTTACGCCGCTCTTGCGTGCGCGCGTCGAGCGCCGGCGCCGAGCGAACGCGCTGATTGCGCTGGGCGCGGCCGGCTTTGTCTATTTCGCGTTGCAAGGCTTCGCGATCGGCCCGCGCGGATGGGCATTCGACGGACTCGTCGCGACGTCGCATTTCGCAGTGGGTCAATACGGCGTTGGACTCGGCGCGACACTGACTGCCACTGCCTTTGCGATGCTGTTTTCAGTGGGCCTCGCCGAGCGCGGCTTTTTCAAAGGCGACGCCTTTGTTGCCGGCAGCGTCGTCACCGTGGCGTTGCTCGTGGCGACGTTCACCTTTTTCCCGGTCATGAAGATCCTGGTCCAGGCGGCGCAGGACAAAGACGGCGCGTTTTCGCCTGCCGCATTTTTTGCGCGTCTGTTCACGCAAAAAGTCTGGGGAATTTCCTGCATCACCGGCAACACGCGCTGCGGCGTCGCGTGGAACACGCTGATCCTCGCGATTCTTTGTGCCGTCTTGTCGACCGGGCTCGGCCTCGCTTTTGCGTTGATCGTGACACGGACCGCGTTTCCCTATAAGCGCTTTCTGCGCGTGCTGTCCGTCCTGCCGATCATCACGCCGCCGTTCGTGATCGGCCTCGGGCTCATTTTGATCTTCGGACGCTCGGGGGTCGTCAACCAGTTCCTCGAATGGGCATTCCACATTCAACCGACACGATGGATTTACGGACTGCAGGGCGTACTGTTGGCGCAAATATTCGCGTTCACGCCGATCGCCTTCCTCGTGTTGATCGGCGTGGTCGAAGGCGTATCGCCGTCGATGGAAGAGGCGGCGCAGACGTTGCGCGCCAATCGCTGGCGAACCTTCGTCGACGTGTCGCTTCCATTGATGCGACCGGGCATCGCCAACGCATTTTTGATTACGTTCATCGAGTCGATCGCCGACTTCGGCAATCCGATCATTCTCGGTGGCAACTACGGCGTGCTCTCGACCGAAATTTTTTTCTCGGTCGTCGGTGCGCAACTCGATCAAGGCCGTGCCGCAACGCTCGGCATCGTGCTGCTGCTGTTTGCGCTCGCCGCATTCTTTCTTCAGCGACGCGCGATCGGACGCAAGGTCTACACGGCGCTTTCGGGCAAAGGCGACTCGGGATTGCCCACGCCTCTGCCGGATATGACACGGCGCATTTGCTACGGGATTGCGCTCCCTTGGACGGCGCTGACGATCGTCATCTATGCGATGGCGCTCGCGGGCGGCTTCGTCGAGACCTGGGGGCGCGATTACACGCCTACGCTCAAACATTACGTGAAGGCGTTCGGCGTCGAATGGGGCCCGCATGGAATTCTCTGGACCGGCGCGGCGTGGAACTCCTTCTGGACAACGGTCAAGCTCTCGGCGATTGCGGCGCCAATCACGGCGGCTTTGGGCATTCTGGCGGCGTATCTTTTGACGCGACAGAAATTCATCGGCCAGTCGACGTTCGAGTTCGGGACGATGCTCTCGTTCGTCATTCCGGGAACGGTGATCGGCGTCTCCTACATTCTCGCGTTCAACGTGCCGCCGATCGAGATCACCGGGACCGCGTTGGTTCTGGTGGCTTGCAACATCTTTCGAAACATGCCGGTCGGCGTGCGCGCCGGCATGGCCGCAATGACGCAAATCGACAAAAGCCTCGACGAAGCGTCGACCACGCTGGGCGCGCGCGGGTTCACCGTGTTGCGCACCGTACTTCTGCCACTGTTGAAGCCGGCCGTCGTCGCCGCGCTGGTGTACAGTTTCGTCCGCGCGATGACGACCGTTTCCGCGGTCATCTTCCTCGTATCGGCGGAATACGAGTGGGCGACGACCTACATCATCAATCGCGTCGTGAACGGCGACTACGGGGTCGCGATCGCCTATAGCGCCGTGCTGATCCTGTTGATGCTGGTGGCGATCTGGATCATCCAGAAGCTCGTGGGGGAGCGTCGCATCGGTCGCCGCGGTGTTGCAGCGGCCGCGCCGACGGCGGCCGGCGTCGGTGATCTCGGCGGGACCGCGGCATGACCGCTAGCAAGGGTCTCCGATGAAAGCCGCGTCGATTGAATTTCGCAACGTCACCAAACGCTATGGCGACGTCGTTGCCGTGAGCGACATCTCGTTCCAGATCGCGCCCGCAACGTTGGTCACACTGCTCGGACCGTCGGGATGCGGCAAGACGACGACGCTGCGCCTGATCGCCGGCCTCGAATTGCCGACGACCGGCACGATTCATATCGGCGAGGCCGATGTCACGCAAACGCCGGCCGCGGAACGCGACGTGTCGATGGTGTTCCAGAGCTACGCCCTCTTCCCGCACATGAGCGTGCTGGAGAATGTCCGCTATGGATTGGTGGTGTCCGGAATCAACAAAGCGAAGGCCGACGAGCGTGCGCGTTCCGTGATGGCGACCGTCGGTCTCGGGGGCTTCGATGCGCGCCTTCCGTCCGAGCTTTCCGGCGGACAACAGCAACGCGTCGCGGTCGCACGTGCGTTGGTGCTGGAGCCGTCCGTGCTGCTGTTCGACGAGCCATTGTCGAACCTGGATGCGCGCTTACGCCGCCAGATGCGCGAGGAGATTCGCGACCTGCAGCGGCGCTTGTCGCTGACCGTGGTCTACGTCACGCACGATCAAGCCGAAGCGATGGCCGTTTCCGATCGAATCATCGTGATGAACAAGGCGGTCATCGCGCAAGAAGGCGCGCCGCGCGAGCTCTACGAGCAGCCGCGCGATCCGTTCGTTGCCGGCTTCATGGGCGATGCCAATCGTGTGCGGGGAATGCTGACGCGCCGCGGCGCGACGCGCGGCGATGTCACGCTGGGCGCGGTGACGCTCTCGTTACCGCATCGAGACTTGGCTGACGGTCCGGTCGAGGTCTCGATCCGGCCGGAGGCAATCGAGCTTCGTGAGTCGGGGGATGGTCCGCTCAGAGGCAATGTGCGCAAAGTTGCGTATCTCGGCGGGCTCATGGAATACTCGGTGGAGAGCGACATCGGCGAGCTCTTCGTCATCTCGACCGCGGTCGATCGTCCGCTCGCCGCCGGCAGCGCGGTCGGGATTGCGCTCGCCGATCACGGCGTGGTGGTCGTTCCGCCCGCACGCGCATGATTGCCGCGCCGCTCCGCGAGCGCGCGGCGTTCGCCGGCGCGCTGGCGCGCTCGGCCGGTGCATTGGCGCAACGCTATTTCAGCGGCGAGCTGGCCTTTGCGATCGAGTCCAAAGGGGAACGGCAAGACTGGGTCAGCGTCGCCGATCATGCCGTCGAAGGCTATGTGCGCGACGCCATTGCCGAACGCTTTCCCGACGATTCGATGTTGGGCGAAGAAGCGGGCGGCGCCCTTTCCGATCAACTGTGGGTCGTCGATCCGATCGACGGCACGCTGAACTTCGTCCATCGCATGCGCTACTGGTGCGTCTCGGTCACGTATATCGAGCGCGGTGTGCGCCGAATCGGCGCGATCTACGATCCATCGCTCGATGAATTGTTTTTGGCCGCGGCGGGCGCTGGCTCGCGCTGCAACGACGCACCCATTCACGTGAGCGCATGTGCGTCACTCGACGACGCGTTGATCTCGCAGGGCTATGTCCACCGCCACGATCTCGACCGCCATCTCGCATTGCGGCGCGCGTTCCTCTCAGCAGGTGCGGCGGTCAAAGATCCGGGCGCGGGCGCGCTGATGCTCGCGCACGTTGCGGCGGGACGCTTCGATGCCTTCTACGAGCCGCACATGCATCCATGGGATGCGTCCGCAGGATTGCTGCTGATCGAGGAAGCGGGCGGGCGCGTTGTGCCTTATCCAGGCCCGGACGGTCTCGTCGCAGGCGGCGAAGTGCTCGCGGCGGCGCCGGCGATTTATGATCGGATTGAGGAATTGGTCAAGGCAAGCCGCAAAACACGGGCCCCTCGATGATCCAGCCTTGACCCAGCATGTCGCCGATTTCGCTGTGGCTGGTCGAAAAGCGGTGATTGGCTTGGCCGCCTTTGCCGTTGTTGTAGAGACGAATCACGGGCACGCGGTCCGCGGGGCAATCGTCGTTCACGGGTGCGTCGGCGTTGAACGCCAGACCCTCGAACGTCCAGAACCGGTCCGCCATCACCTTCGCGCATTCGTCGTGGTTGATCGTGAAGAAGTGCGAGTTCGGGCCGATGCCCGCCGTTCCGAAGAAGCGGCACGCGTAGAGTCCGCGCGGATCGCCCACCGGCCGCACCTTGAAGTCGTAATGTGTGCGTGTCCATCCGATTACGCCGGCATCGAGCATCGCCGCTTCAGCGGGCTCCGCGGTGAAGAAATAATGATCGAGCGATGCGTTGTAATACTCGACGGCGATGCGCTCGTCGGGCGCTGCCGGAGACGGTGCGATGTAGTCCTGCTCGAGCACGTCGGGACCGCCGCCGGCGACGCTCGTCATCCGTGCGCTGCGGGCGCGCGCAGCCGGATCGTTCGACAATTGTCCGGCGAGAAAGGCGAGCGTCCATGTGAAGATGTCGTCCGAGAATGCCGGATCGAACCCGTGTTGAACACCCTGGAGCGCGACCAACTCGTGCGTGTTGATCAAACGATGAATGCCATCGCGGGTCGGACCGATCGGCGCTGTCGTGTCCGCCGTGCCGCTGATGGCCAAAAACGGCAGCGTCGTGTTGTCGAGACCTCGCTGATCGCGTCCAAATGCGGGGAAAAACGATTGGCCGAAGTATGGCACGTAACCGACGGCTGCTTTGATGCGGGTATCCAGCAACACCGGCTTCGCGCCGAGTCCGAGCGTCGTCGTCAAGCCGGCACCGCCCATCAGCAACACCGATTCGCCGCCCAAGCTCGCGCCGAACGCGCCGATTCGCGCCGGGTCGATCCGAGCCGCCCATTCAGGCCTGGCCAAAAAAGCATCGAGCGTCGCATGCAACTCGAGCGGACGCAGCGCCTGCATCGCGATGAAGTCCCTGTAATGCAAAAGCGTGTAAGTGACGTCCGAAAAATTTTCGATCGTGATATCGGCAATCCGCAAGTCGCCATGAAAAGGCGCGATCACGACATAGCCCCAGCTCGCGAACACTTTGATCGCATCGATGTATTCGCTGGAAACGGGACTACCCGAAAGACCGTGCGAAAAGAGCAGCACGGGAAAGCGTGTTGTCGGGTCCGGCCAAATCGGCAGATCGGCACCGAGCTGCATGTGCGGGATCGGCGGGACCGACGGCAACGGGTAATCGGGCCGCGGGTTGTCGCTCGCAGTCGGATAGCAGATCAAGGAGACGACATCGAGCGCGGAGCCGGCGAATCGCCCATAGAGCTCCGAATCCCCCGGAACCTGGACAGATATCGCGAAGGCATGACTCGGATCAGCCAGAAGATCGCTCACGTAACGGGAACGTCCCGAGACCGTGCTGCCGTTCCAGTAGTCCGACTCCGATTCGCCGCCGCTGAGGCGCGAAAAGTCCTGGCTCAAATTGTTGCAGGCGACCGCGTACGGACCGAGCCCAAACGGCGCGATCGTCGCCAACCGGTCGGCTGCCGATGCGGCAGGGCCGACCAATGTCAACGCAACGAACAGGAAAGCAGCAAGCAGACGGACGGGCGGGACCAACATAGTTGATTGGACATCGGCTCGCCGGATTTGTTTACCGGGAGAGACCGTTCGGAGCGCCGCTACCGAGCCAAGGAAATAATTGCCGTCAGAACTGATCGGCGGTGAGCGCGAGGGCAGCGTCGCTGCCGCCGGTAATCGATTGCGCGAGTGCCTCGGCCTGCGGCAATAGCGCCTCCGCGTAAAAGCGCGCGGTCGTCACCTTGGCGCGGAGAAAGTCGGCGCTGCCTTCGCCGGATGACAGGCGCTCCGTCGCGATGAGCGCACCGCGGCCCAGTTGCCAGCCGCCGCACACGAGTCCCCATAGCTTGAGATAGGGCACGGCGGCGGCATGCGCGATCCGCACGTTGCTGCCATAGGTCGGAACCAGCCAATCGATCGCCGACTGGAGCGCTGCCGTCGCTGCGGCCAGCCGCAATCCGATCGCACGCAACGACGCCTCGCGATGTGAAGCAAGGCGCGCCGCAACGCGATCGATATCGTCGGCAACGGCACGCGCCGTCGAGCCGCCATCGCGAGCGGTCTTGCGCCCGATCAGGTCGTTCGCCTGAATCCCCGTCGTACCTTCGTAGATCGTGATGATGCGCGCGTCGCGATAATGCTGCGCGGCGCCGGTCTCCTCGATGAAGCCCATGCCGCCGTGCACCTGGACGCCCAGATACGTCACTTCCTGCGCGACCTCGGTGGACCATCCCTTGACGATCGGAATCATCAAATCGACGAACGCCTGATGACGCTTGCGCAAATCCGGATCGGGATGCCGGCGCGCGTTGTCCATCGCCGCGGCCGTCACATAAGCGACGGCGCGCGTCGCTTCGGTATAAGCGCGCATCGTCATCAGCATCCGCCGAATGTCGGGATGCTCGATGATCGTCCCGGCCGCTCTTTCGAACCCGACCGGCTTGCCTTGAACGCGGTCACGCGCGTAGGCGACGGCGCGCTGATAGGCGCGTTCCGAGATGCCGACGCCCTCCACGCCGACGGAAAAGCGCGCGAGGTTCATCATGATGAACATGTATTCCAGGCCGCGATTTTCCTCGCCGATCAAATAGCCGACCGCGCCGCCCTTGTCCCCGTACGCGAGCACGGCCGTCGGACTCGCATGGATCCCCAGCTTGTGCTCGAGCGACACGCAGTGGACATCGTTACGCGCACCGAGCGATCCGTCCGCATTGCTCAGATACTTCGGCACGATGAACAACGAGATCCCTTTGACGCCCTGGGGCGCATCCGGCGTACGCGCCAACACGAGATGGACGATGTTGTCGGTATAGTCGTGCTCGCCGTACGTGATGAAGATTTTCTGGCCGTAGAGCTTGTAGGTTCCATCGCCTTGCGGCACCGCGCGCGTGCGCACGGCGGCCAGGTCCGATCCCGCCTGCGGCTCGGTGAGATTCATCGTGCCGGTCCACGTGCCCCCGACCATCTTCGGAAGGAACAGCGCCTTTTGCTCCGGCGTTCCACAGAGCTCGAGCGCTTCGATCGCGCCCTGCGTCAACAACGGACACAGATCGAACGCCATATTCGCCGAATGCCACATTTCCTCGACCGGCGTCGACACCAACTGCGGCAAGCCCTGGCCGCCGTATGCGGGGTTCTTGGTGAGCCCGTTCCAGCCGTTCTCGATGAACTGCCGGTAGGCGTCCTTGAATCCCGCGGGCGTTTTCACGCTGCCATCGGGCAATAGCGTCGCCCCCTCACGGTCGCCGAGGCCGTTCAGCGGATCGAGCACGTTGGCCGCGAATTTCGCCGCCTCCTCGAGAATCGCGCTGACCGTGTCGGCCGTCGCCTCTTCGAATCCGGGCAACGACGCGACTTGCGCGAGGCCGGCGAGCTCGTTCAACACGAACGACATTTCCTGCAGTGGCGCGCGGTAGGTGCTCATGAGATTGTCGATGCTATTTGCTCGAGCAGCAGAATAGCGTATCCGATCGAATTAGGCGGCGGGCTCTAAAAATGCTCGCGCGCCGGGTCGGACGTTACGGCGAAGTCCGGCGGAGAATTTCCTGGAGCTCGGATTCGGGAACCGGCTTGCTGATCAGATATCCCTGCATCCGGTCGCAGCGAAGGAGGCCCAGGATTTTCGCCTGATCTTCGGTTTCGACGCCTTCCGCCACGACTTTCAGACGCAGCGAATGGGCGAGCGAGACGATCGTCGACACGAGCATCAATGTGTCGGGGTCGTCCGCCATCGCGATGATGAACGTGCGGTCGATCTTGAGCGAGTGAACGGGGAGCTTCGCGAGATAACTCAGCGAAGAATAACCAGTCCCAAAATCGTCGATGGCGATATTGAGCCCCATGTCGCGGATCGCGCGGAGCTTCGCCACCGTCGCGTCGATGTCTTCCATGATGACGCTTTCCGTGATCTCGATGCCGACAGCGGGGGAGTCGCCGTTGGTGCGAAGTGCGTCGCGCACGATGTCGATGAAATCACGGTGACGAAGCTGGATGGGCGACACGTTGACGGCAACCCGCGGCGCGGCGAGATTCTGCGACACCCAGCGCTGATGATCGGAAACGGCCTGACGCAGCGCCCATGCGCCGACCTCGAGGATCATGCCCGTTTCCTCGAGCAGCGGAATGAAGTCGAGCGGTTGCACGAGTCCAAGGTCGGCGCTTTGCCAGCGCATCAGCGCCTCGACGCCGACAATCCGGCGCGATTCGATGTCCACCTTCGGTTGGTAGTGGAGAACGAATTCGTCTTTCTCGAGTGCGTGTCGAAGCTTGTTCTCGAGCGTCAGGTGACCTGCGACGCGCTCGCTCATTTGCTGCGTGTAGAAAAGGTAACGGTCCCCGGTCGACTTCGCGCGATTGAGAGCCGACTCCGCATTCTTCAACAGCGACTCGGCCGTTTCCGCGTCTCCGGGAAATACGGCGATGCCATATTTGACGGCAATGGCGACGTCGATATCGCCGGCTCGATACGAAGGGCCGAAGACTTCGCGATTGCGCTGCTCCAGAAGCCGCGCGACGTTGTCTTCGGATTTGACGTCGGTCAGTATCGTCGCAAACTGATTGCCGCCCAACCGAGCCGTCAGCTTCGGATCGGAGGTGAGATTCGAGCAGCGCGCACCGATTTGCTTCAACAGGTCGTCGCAGGCCTGTCGGCCCAATGTTTCATTGATCGTATGGAACCGCTCGATGTCGAAGAGGACGACCGCGAGCGGCGACTTGTCGCGAGTCGCCTGCGCGAGGTGTTGACTCAGCCGTTCATTGAACAGCGTGCGATTCGGCAATCCGGTCAGCGGATCGTAGAACGCGAGATAGTCGAGCTGCTCGGCCTTCGCGATGTGATCGAGCGCGAAGCCGATGTCGCCGGCGAGCTCCGCCAGCAGCTTCATCTCTTGGGCGTCGAAGAATCCAACCTCGGCAGCGTGCAGCGCCAGCACGGCCACGACCTCCTCGGCAATCAGAATCGGCAGGATGACGAGCGATTGCAATCCCCATTCGCGAGCATGCTCCTTCCTCACGATTCGCGGATCGGTCATTACGTCCTGAACGATCATCGGCTTGCGCTCCCGCACCGCTTGGCCGACAACTCCGGCTCCTTCCGCCCTGCTCTCGTCGATTCCCAGCCGAAGGATTTTCAGATAGCCCGCGTCGGTCCCGTTCCACGCAAGCGGCTTGACGCATGCAACGGAACGATCGACGACGCCAAGCCATGCCATCTGGAAGCCGCCCGCCTCGACGGCAATCCGACACGTCTCACGATAGAGCTCATCGCGATCGGCAACGCGCACGATCAGCGTGTTGATGCCGCTCAGCATCGCGTAGACCCGATTGAGGCGCCGGATGTTGGTCTCCGCACGCATCTGCTCGGTCACGTCCTGCAGGATGCCAAACCAGCGCATGTGCCCATTGGCATCGACGAAGCCCGGGATCGGTTCGATCGCCTGCCGGATCTGAATCCATGCACCATCGGCGCGTCGCAAACGATATTCGATATCGCTCCGCGCGCCGCTGGCACGGGTAGCGAGAGCGATCGCGCGAAACTTGGGACGGTCGGTCGGATGCACAATCTGCAGCCAGTCTCGCGTGGACTTCGGCACCTGCTCGTTCTCGACCCCGAGCAGCTGCGCTAGCGTCTCCGACCAGCTCTCGAACGATCCGTCCGGTCGCGTGACGACGTGCGCGAGCTTGGCCATCCCCTGCGCGTGGCGCAATCCGGCTTCACGTTCTCGCAGCGCCTCGGCCATCGTCGCTTGCGCCGCCTGCGCCCG
>DASXPO010000234.1:0-10268 GCA_036493535.1 Casimicrobiaceae bacterium | reverse complement strand
GCGGGCAAAAGCCCGGGAGCCGGTGACGTTCGTGCGCTCGCCGACGTTCACGAACAGCGAATCGTCGCCGATTAAAAGTGGCTCGAGACCGGCGAGACGCATCACGCGGGGCAATGGACCCCCACGCTCGCTGCTTCGCAGCTTCGCTGCCCCCGGAGGGGGAGCGTGTTGGCAACTGCCCACGAAGCGGCTTCGGGCGGCCGTGCGCCGCGTCGTGCGCGCCTCGGGACGGCCCAGCGGCGCGCATGACCGCCCCGGCAGCTAAACAATCGCGGTCTCCGCTTCCTCGGGAATCGTGCGTGGAGGAAGCTCGCGCACAGCTTCGGCGATCGAGCGGATGTGCGCGGGCGTGGTGCCGCAGCAGCCGCCGACGATATTGACGAATCCGCTTTGTGCAAAGTCCTTCAGCATGCGCGACGTTTGCTCCGGCGTCTCGTCGTAGCCGGTGTCGGACATCGGATTCGGCAGACCGGCGTTTGGATAGCAGGACACGAAGGTATCGGCGACGCGCGCAATCTCTTCGATGTAGGGCCGCATCAACGCCGCGCCAAGCGCGCAATTCAATCCGACGGCGAGCGGGTGCACATGGCGGATCGAGTTCCAGAACGCTTCCGGCGTTTGTCCGGACAGCGTACGCCCCGAAGCATCGGTAATCGTGCCCGAAACGATCACCGGCCAGCGTCGCCCCTGACGATCGAAATACGCGTCCAGCGCGGACAACGCCGCCTTCGCGTTCAGCGTATCGAATATCGTCTCCACGAGAAACAGATCGGCGCCGCCTTCGGCGAGCGCTTCGATCGCTTCTCCGTATGCCGCGGCGAGCTCATCGAAGCTCACGTTGCGTTTGCCCGGATCGTTGACGTCGGGCGAAATCGACGCAGTACGGTTCGTCGGACCGAGGGCCCCTGCGACGAAGCGCGGCTTGCCGGGCGTCTTCCGCGTCCAGCGATCGGCCGATTCGCGTGCGATTCGCGCGGCGGCGCGATTCAATTCGGCGACGCGGTCCTGGAGACCGTAGTCCGCTTGCGCAATGCGCGTCGAGCTGAACGTGTTGGTCTCGGTAATGTCCGCGCCCGCGGCGAAGTAGGCGTCGTGGATGTCACGCACGACATCGGGACGGGTAAGAACTAGGATGTCGTTGTTGCCCTTGAGATCGCCCGGATGATCGTGCAAACCGCAAGCAACCGGACCGCGAAAGTCCGATTCGCCAAGCTTGCGCTCCTGGATCATCGTGCCCCAGGCGCCGTCCAAAATCAGAATTCTTGCGCGCAGAAGTCGCGTAAGCTCGTCGGTGCGATCCGGTTGCATGCGGAAAACAAACCTTGTCAATGAACGGTTACGAGCGCAAATTTTAGCATTGACCGTCGATGCGACCGGCATGCCGTTTAGGCATGAAGTCAGATCGTTACGGCATAATTGGCGGCGCCGAATTCAACGCATCGCCTTCGGCGCCGGTTAATGCGGCCTAGAGGAATGATCATGAAGCATCTGAAACCGAAGGAAGCGTACGAATTTTTGCAGAAGAACCCGCAGGCGGTGATGATCGATTGCCGCAGCGAAGTCGAATATCTGTATGTCGGCCATCCGATTCCGTCGCATCACGTCGCATGGAACGACGGACCCGATTGGGACATCAATCCGCACTTCGTCGGTCAAGTGCGAAAACTGACGCAGAGCACCGAGCGGCCGGTGTTGCTCATCTGCCGTAGCGGACAACGTTCGGTTGCAGCCGGTGTCGAGCTCGAGAAGTCGGGTTTCGCCGAGGTCTATAACGTGCTCGAGGGATTCGAAGGGCCGCTCGACGAGAGCCGTCACCGCGGCAGGGTCGGCGGCTGGCGTAAGGAGGGATTCCCCTGGGAGCAAACCTAGCCGCCCCGGCGGGAACTGTGGCGGGATCGCTGCGCGCGCTGTTCGCGGGTGCAGAAGAACCGCGCGCGTCCGACGCCGAGCTCACGTGGTACCGCGATCAGTTGCCGCGCGACGCCGGAAGATTCGTCGATCTGATGTGCGGCTATGGGCGGCTGCTCGTGCCGCTGGCCGATTCAGGCCTCGGATTACATGGCGTCGATGCTTCGGCTGCGATGCTCGCCGAATGCGTGGCGCGCTTGTCGCGCACAACGCACACCGCGACGCTGCTCCGCCAGGACATCGCCGAGCTCAACGTTCCGTTTCGCTACGGCGCTGCATTCGTCGGCGCCGGCGCGTTCCAGCGCTTGATCGATGTTGCGCGCGCCCGCTCTGCGCTCGAGCGGATTCGCGCACACTTGGTCGGCCCCGGCGCGCTGATGCTCGATTTGCACGTTCCGCCCGAACGTATGCAAAGGATTGCCGCGCCGCTGGTCGAAGTGCGCTCGACCGTGCTTGCCGACGGATCGCGCATCGCGGTTCGCTCCGAGACGACCATGTATCCGGATGCGCGGATTGCGCGAACCGAGTCCCGCTACGTTCACCGTCGCGGTCGCGAATTGCTGCGCGAGGAAAACGAGGCGCTCGCGCTCACGTGGTATGCGCCGGACGACATCGTGCCGCTGCTTCAAGACGCGGGATTCCGGGATATCGTCGTCGGACCGTCGCCACGCGCTGCCGTTGAAGGTCAGGCGTTCTCCATTCGCGCCCGCGCCTGAAAGCGTCCGCAAGGCTTGTCCACTATTTTCTTGCTGGGTCAGAGCACGAGCTTCATGTAGACGGTGCCGCCGATCGGGTTGTGATAGTACGCTTCGCATTCGCGAAAACCCAACGACGCATAGAGCTCGCGGGCCGCCGCCATCATAGGAAGCGTGTCGAGGTTGAGCTCGCGATAACCGATTGCGCGCGCGTCGGCGATAACGCGCAATGCGAGCGCACGTCCAAGTCCCGATCCTCGTGCCCCGGACTGAACGTAGAGACGCTTCACTTCGCCCGCGGCGCGATCGCCGCTTTGCAACGGACGGAGCGCAACGCAACCCATCTGTCCGGAACGCGACCCGGCGAGCAACAGCGTTCCGCGCGGCGGCGCATATGCCCCGGGAAATGTCGTCAACTCTTCATCGAAATTTTGAAAGCAGAGGTCGACGCCGATCGACGCCGCGTACTCCTCGAACAGTGCTCGCGCTTGTGCGATCTCGGCTGCAGTGACGGCGCGCCGGATCAACTCGCCGTCGGACATGCGCCGACCTTGAGATCGCTTCCCGAGTATTGCAACTGCAATTCCTTGAACCGCGTCACGACACTCTGCTGCGGGTCGCGAACGACGAGCATGGTTTGCGACATCGATTGCGTTCTCGTCTCGACGCGCGCCAGTCCGAGGCCTTGGCGCGTCAACGAATCCGCACGGGTGCGCGCTGCGGGCTCGGTTCGAAACATGCCGAGCGACACCGCGAATTGACCGCGGCCCGTGTCGATCGTCGACACGTCGCTGATCCCCTGCGCGCGCAATTCCGCGCCGCGTCGGTCTGCGAGCGGCTTGCTCGCGAAGGATCCGAGGCTCACCCAGTAGGAGCTGTCGATATCGACGCGCCGCGATGACAGCAAACGCCCGAGCTGCAGAGACTCGAGATCGGCAACCGCTTTGACGCGTTCGACATCGGAGAACGGACCCCACTCGATGCAGACATCGGCGAGTGCGGCGATTTTGGCCGGCCCGAGCGCTGCGACCTGCGGCGGCGTCAAAAGCCTGATCTTGTCCGGCTGAATTTGCTGCTTGAGGCGGGCGCCCTCGCCGCGGCTGGCGTCGTCGAGGCGCGTATAGGCGAAGAGGGTCAGGTTCGCGATGACAAGCAGGAGGACGACGATCCGCATGCAGTCGTGACTAGATCCTGAGTCGCGCTTTCGTCAAGTGTTGCCGGCGAGAACGAGCATGCCTTCCAGCACAAGATTATCCACGACCTCGACGGGCGCGGCCAAATACGGACCGATTTCTTGCGCGGCGCCCCCGGCGATGTAGCATTTCACGCTCACATCGCCGCCCCCGAGCTTCGCACGCATCTGCTCGATGGCGCCGCAAATCGACTGCATGACGCCCGAGTACAGCGCATCGGCCGTGTTCTTCGGAAAATCGTGAAATTCGCCGGGCGCGACCTTCAGCGCCGACGTGCGCTCGGAGAGCGATTGCAGCATCATTCGCAAGCCCGGAAGGATGACGCCGCCGTGGAAAACGCCATCGGAATCGAGGGCATCGACGGTCACCGCGGTGCCTGCGTTGATGACGACGCACGGCGGCGGGAACACGTCGCTTTCAACCGCGCGGCGGCGCGCCGCCACCAGCGCAGCCCAGCGGTCTGCGCCGAGTTGTGCGGGGTTCGAGTATTGATTGATCACGCCGGCGGCTTCAGCGGTGGCAGTGAGCCATTGAATGGGCAGGCGCCAGCGGGCGAGTTGGCCTTCCACCCGAACGCGCGCGGCCTCGCCTGCGACATTGACGCCGATTGCGCGCGAAGGGCGAGGAAGATTCTGCCAGTCGCGGAGCGCGAGCGTCGCAAGCTCCGCATTGGAGACAACACCGTGGCCGATCCAGCCGCGGGGCCCGTGAAGAGCCCACTTCATGCGGCTGTTCCCAGAATCGATGACCAAAATCATGGCGCAAAATTGACTGCGCAGCCCGATTACTTTGTCGTGTCCTCGCTCGCCCCGCGCGTCCATCTACTGCCTCGGGGCTCGCTGTGGGCCCTCATTTGACAACTGAGGTGCTCGGGCTGCTCGCCCGACTTTGCGGTTTGGTGCGCTACGCTCGACGGAGCGAGATTTCGCCGGCTAGGAAACGCACGCGCCGTGGCCCGTCAGCAAGGACCAGCGCGCCCGTGCCGTCGACGCCGGCCACCGTTCCTTTGACGCTCATGCCGTCCGGAAGGAGCAGCTTCACCGGCTTGCCTTGATACGCGTGCCGGCGTTGCCACTCGACTGCGAACGGCGCAAAACCGTGTTCGCCATAGGTGGCAAGCGCGCGCGCCAACTCCGCGGCGAGCCGTGCGAGAAGGCGATTGCGGTCGATGGGCGGCGCGCCGCGACCGGCCACGGCCGTCAAGTCGCTGACCGGCTGCGCGATGTCGCGTTTGATCGACATCGGCAGACGCACGTTGAGCCCGACGCCGACCACGACCGTCGACGGGCCCAGCGCATCACCGTTCAACTCGACCAGGATGCCGCCGACCTTCAGATGTCGATAGATAAGGTCGTTCGGCCACTTGAGCTCGACGCCGGCCAAGCCTTCGGCTTCGAGCGCGTGGACGATCGCGACGCCGACCGCCAGCGAAAGTCCGGCCATGAATCCCGCGCCCTGCTCGTAACGCCAGCCCAGCGAGAACGTGAGGCTGCCGCCGGCGACTGCGGACCAAACGCGGCCGCGGCGGCCGCGGCCGGCCGACTGCCATTCCGCCGCTAACAGGGCGCCATGAATGTCGCGTCGCGTGGCACGGCGCAGAAGCTCGGTCGACGTCGAGTCGAGCTGGTCGACGATCTCGACGACGATCGGCGGGCGAGTCGGAATTCCAGGCGGCGCCGAGGCCGGCAGCGCAATGTCGTCGTCGTTGGCCGCGAGCAAGATCGGCCGTGCATCGGCTGGGGCCACTTCGACGCCCATGGACTCCAGCGCGTGCCGGACTTCGGCCGCATCCAGAAAATCGGGGGTGGCGAGCAGGCGGTAGCCGCGCCCACGCACGCGCTCGAGCGACAGCCCGGCGGTTTCGGCTTGCTTCAGAAGCTGCGAAACCCGGGCGCGCGTCAGCCCTACCGTCGCGGCGAGGTCTTCGCCGGAGTGGAAAGCGCCGTCCGAAAGCTGGCGCAGGAGCGAGAATCCAAGCGGAGTGAGCACAAACCTACTTCATTTGATCCAGCATTGAATCGTAACACGCCCGGCGGCTTTGTGCACCTGCACGATGCCCCCGTTTTGGTGCATTTGGGCCCAGCAGCGGCGCTTTTCAACCGCCGGGCTTTCGCAATCGCGGCGGGTTAAGCCGATTCGCGCGGATTCGGAAGGACCCCGCGGCGTATCTGGTCGAGTTCGATGGACTCGAACAGCGCGCGGAAGTTGCCTTCGCCGAAGCCCTGGGCGCCTTTTCGCTGAATGATCTCGAAAAAAATGGGGCCGATCACCGCGCGCGTGAAGATCTGAAGGAGGATCTCGTCGCGGGCGGGGGCGCCGTCGATCAGGATGCGGTTTTGCGCCAGAAGAGCCGCATCCTCGCCATGGCCGGGAAGCCGCGCCGGCAGTGCTTCATAGTAGGTATCCGGCGTGTCTTGAAAGCCGACTTCGCGCGAGCGCAGCGCCTCGACGGTCGCGTGAATCTCCTCGGTGGCGAGCGCGACGTGCTGGATCCCTTCGCCGCGATAGTCGATCAGATATTCCTGGATCTGGCTCTTGTCGTCGGCGCTCTCGTTGATCGGGATGCGAATTTTTCCGCACGGGCTCGTCATTGCCTTCGACTTGAGTCCGGTGAGTTTCCCTTCGATGTCGAAGTAGCGCACTTCACGAAAATTGAAGAGTCGCTCGTAGAAGCTCGCCCATTCGTCCATGCGGCCGCGATGGACGTTGTGCGTCAGATGATCGATATAGGTGAGACCGGCGCCTTTCGGGTGACGATCGACGCCGGGCAGCGCAACGAAATCGACGTCGTAGATCGACACGCTCGATTGCGGATCTTCGCGGGACCCGGGGTAGCGGTCCACGAGGTAGATCAGTGAATCGCCGATGCCCTTGATCGCCGGAATGTTGAGCTCCATCGGACCGGGATGGCTCTCGACGCCCCATGCCCCGTTCTCCACGCACTTTCGATAGGCATACGCCGCATCGCGAACGCGAAATGCGATCGCGCAAATCGACGGTCCGTGCACGCGCGCAAACGACTGAGCAAACGAATGCGGTTCCGCGTTGACGATGAAGTTGATGCCGCCCTGGCGATAGAGCAACACGTTCTTCGAACGATGGCGTGCGACGGCGACGAACCCCATCTGCTCGAACAAGCGGCCGAGCGCAGCAGGATCGGGCGCCGCGTATTCGACGAATTCGAAGCCATCGGTTCCGAGCGGGTTGTCCCACAGATCGGGGGATGGGTCCGTGCTCATCTTTGCCACCTTCGCTCGTTAGACGCCGCTTGTGACCGCGAATATCCTTACCCGCGTGGCGCATCGCCGGCGAGAATCGCGCGCTCCGTCGCGGCATCGAGCACGTTCTTCCACGCATCGGCATTGTCGCGCGCGGCGAGCCATGCCGCGGTATCGGCGATCGTGCGCGCCAGCGTGCTCGTGCGAAGGCCCGCGCGCTCCGCCTTCATGGCATCGTACGCCAGGAATCCCGCGCTGTCGGAATCGTTAGCCGGAATCCACAACGGAAGCCCCGTCCACGGTTCGACGCGATGCGCAACCAATGTCGCCTCGTCGACCCATTCCGGTTCGGGCGCCGATGGGGACGCCTCGCCCAGTGCGTCGATGAGATCGCCCATCGTCCATTGACCGGCAGGGCTCACCGCGTTGAACGTTCCGCCGGTATCGTTTTCGAGCAGTTCGATCATCCAGCGCGCGAGGTCCCGCGCATCGATGAACTGAATCGGCCGTCCTCGCGGCGACGGCACGACGGCGCGTGGTGGGCGTTCGCCCAGCAATGCGGGATTGACGAAGCGGGCAACCCAATACGAAAAGCGGTCGGTGGGATCGTACGGTCCGACGATCAACCCGGGACGCACGATAGACGTGCGCGTATGGAATCGATCCGTGACAGCCGTCTCGCAGGCCGCCTTGAGCGCGCCGTAATTTTTCGGAATGTCCTCGTTGTCGGGCGCGACGGGCGGCAACAGCGGCGTCGATTCATCTTGACCGGGGCGCGCCGATTGCGCGTACACCGACAGCGATGAAACGAAAAGACAGCGGGCCACGCGCGGTACGAGCAAGTCCGCCGACGCGCCGACGACGCGCGGAACATAGCCGCTCGTATCGACGACGCCATCCCACGTTCCCGTCTCCAGCGCGGACAGTCCCGGCGCGAGGCGCGGATCGCGATTGCCGTGCAACGCAACGGCGCCCTTATTCGGGGCTAACGGCTGCTGTCCCCGTGTGAAGACGGTGACGGCGTGCCCGCGGGCAAGCGCTGCATCGACGACGTGGCGGCCGAGGAACCGCGTGCCCCCCAGGATCAAGAGCCTCACGCCGACGCGATCCGCTCGAGCAGTTGCGCGTGCAGGCGGCGATCGCCGCAGGCGAGCACGTCACCGCCGGCGTCGCAGGAACCGCCTTGCCAGTTGGTCATTCGTCCGCCCGCCCATTCGACGATCGGAATAAGCGCCTGCACATCGTACGGCTGCAAGCCTGTCTCGATGACGATGTCGATCTGTCCCATCGCGAGCAGCGTGTAGCAATAACAGTCCCCGCCGTAGCGAAGGAGGCGCGCGCCATCGGTCACGCGGCGATAAATCGGCGCCTTTTCCGGCGTGTCGAAATGGCGCGGATCGGTGGTCGCGATGATTGCGTCGGCGATCCGCGCACAAGGACGCGTCTCGAGTACGCGCTCTTCCCGGCCACGGCGCCATTGCGCTCGCGCCCCGCGTGCGGCAAAAAAGCTCTCGCCGACGAACGGCTGATGCATGACGCCCACGATGGGCTCGCTTCCGTCGTGGAGCGCGATCAGCGTGCCCCAATGCAGCTGGCCGAGGATGAAGCTTCGCGTACCGTCGATCGGATCGATCACCCAGGTCAACGGCGACGTGCCCGGGGTGCGGCCGTGCTCTTCGCCGAAAATGCCGTGCGTCGGGTACGTCCGCAAAATTTCGCTGCGAATAACGGATTCCGCCCCGCGATCGGCTTGCGTCACAGGGTCGTAGTCCCTTTTTCCGCCTTTGTCCTCCACGGCGATCGACCGCCTGAAGTGCGGCAGGATCGCGGTCCCCGCCGCGAATGCAATCCGGCACGCGAACTCGAGATATTCCGCGGATTCGGATGCCGCCATCATCGGAGCGCGTCGCGCCTAGCGCGGAACGATCGAGACACCTGCCAGCTTTTCCTGCGCTTCGATGAGCGACCCGACGTATTTGTCGCCGAAGCCGAGCGCGTTCGCGATCACGAGGCTCTGGTGCACGGCTTCGCCCATCGTGGAGGGCAGCATCATCGATTCGGTGAAATGCGTGTAGTAGCGCAGATCCTTCGCGGCGTTCGACAGCGTGAATTTGAGCCCCGACAAATCGCCGCTCTCGAGCATCTTGCCGACGAGCATCTGGAAGAGGCCCGAATTGACGGCGCCCGCCGAGACCAATTCGTGGAGCTTGCGTAGCGACACTCCGGATTTCGCCGCGGCGGCGCAGGCCTCGGCGATCGCCGTGCAAATCGCCTGCGCAAGGAAGTTGTTGATGAGCTTCAGGATGATGCCGTGACCCGGTGGACCGGCATGAACGATGTTCTCGCAGAATGCCGCGAACACCGGTCTCAATTCCGCGAACGTCGCCTCATCGGCGCCTACCATGATATTGAGCCGGCCCTGCTCCGCCTCCACCGGCGTTCGCGCAAGTGGCGCGTCGACGAAGCGAACCCCGAGCGGCATCAGCGCTTCGCGCATCTTGGTAGTCGTCGCGGGCTCGCTTGTCGAGGTGTCGATGATCGTCAGGCCTTTTTGTGCACCCTTCGCGAGGCCGTCTGCGCCGAAGATCGCTTCCTCGACCTGCGGCGCGCCGGTCACGCACAGGAACACGATGTCGGCGTTATGCGCCAAGTCGACGTGACTCGCGGACTCCTTCGCGCCTTTTGCCACGAGGTCGTCTACCGGCGCGCGATTGCGATGCGCCCGGACCGTCAACGGAAAACCTTTGGCGACAAGGTTCCTGGCGATGCCGTGGCCCATCAGCCCGACGCCGATGAAGCCGATGCGCGGATTGCCTGCAGGCATGTCGATCCTCCGTTGGCGAAAGATCGAACAATAACAATTCGGCGAGATGCTAGTCGACTGCCGGCAACTGCGGCGTGCGCACCCGCGCGCTGCGACGCTCGTGGAGCGCGATCCACAGTCCGCTTCCGCGGCAAACGGCATGGAATCGGCGCAGTCGATGGTCGCGCGCGCCGACCGCAAGCTGTATCAAGCAAAGGCCACGGACCGCGGCCGCTATTCGAGCGCGCGCGAGGTACACGCGGCTTAGTTCGAGCGCCCGTCGATACGGGCTCGGCTGCTAGAATCCCCCGCTCTCGCGGGTGTAGCTCAATGGTAGAGCAGAGGCTTCCCAAGCCTACGACGAGGGTTCGATTCCCTTCACCCGCTCCATCGCCTGGCCGGCGCTTTGTTTCCGTTTGTTTCGCCAAGTCATATGTCCTTGGTAACTATT
>DASXPO010000233.1:0-5487 GCA_036493535.1 Casimicrobiaceae bacterium | reverse complement strand
GACGTGACGATTGCCGCCGATGCGAAGGTGCTGACCGACGACTTCGCGCCGGTCGAGATGCTCAAGACAGTCAAGCGTCACAACGAAAAGCGCGAGTAGCGCTCGCTGCGCTAGTTCGCGCGGAACCGCACGCGCATTACCTTTTTGTCGTACTCCGCCTCGGTTGCCATCGTGATTTCGACGCCGTCGGCGGCGAAGACGCGCCCGCCGCTCGTGCGGCAATTGTTGCGCTCGTATTGACAGGGTCCCATCTCGGGATGCTTGCGGCACAGCGCCGCGACTTTGGGCGCGAATTCGATGGCGGTTTGCTGCTGTTGCCCCTTGGAATCGATGACGCAGACGTACTGCGTGGTCGCGGGAACGACTATTTTCTGCGCCGACGGCGATGGCGTGAGGGTCGGAGGGATGGCGGGACCCTCCAGCGGCCGACGGGCGACGGCGGCGCCCGCAACCTCGGATGCCGGCGTCGTGACGAGCGGTGGTTGCGTCGACGTGCAGCCGGTCAACGCCGCGACGAGGACGATTGTGAGTCGGAGTTGCATCGGCCGATGGAACGACGGCAAGCGTAACGCAAGGTCATGCGGAAGTAGAATTCTAGCTGGCCGGGGGAACGGGCGCAGGTAATTTTCTCTTTTTCGTCGTACCACAGGGGAGCCGCGAAGTGCGAACGCAGGTCGGCATCGTCGGAGCGGGTCCGGCGGGACTTCTGTTGTCGCATTTGCTCCGTCGAGAAGGAATCGAATCGGTCGTGCTCGAAACGCGCTCGCGCGAGCATGTCGAGCACCGTGTGCGCGCCGGCGTTCTCGAGCAAGGAACCGTCGATCTGCTGATCGGCGCCGGTGTCGGCGAGCGCTTGCAGCGCGAGGGAATGCGTCACGAAGGCATCGAGCTTCGCTTTGGCGGCCGCGGGCATCGCATCGACATGGCGGCGTTGACCGGGGGTCGCGCGATCACCGTTTACGGGCAGCAGGAAGTCGTCAAGGACCTGATTGACGCGACGCTTAACGCCTGCGGCCCAATCCTTTTCGACGTCACCGATGTCAGCGTGCACGACTTCGATTCGCGCGCGCCTCGGGTAAGGTTTCGCCGCGACGGCATCGAACAAGAGGTCCACTGCGACGCAATCGCGGGAACGGACGGTTTCCACGGTGTCTGCCGTCCGACGATTCCACTCGGCGCCCTTGCGGTGTTCGAGCGTACCTATCCATTCGCGTGGCTCGGCATCCTCGCCGCGGCGACGCCGTCGCATGATGAGTTGATCTACGCCTATCACGAGCGCGGCTTTGCGTTGTTCAGCATGCGTTCGCCCGAGATCACGCGCCTGTATCTGCAAGTGGCGCCTGATGAAGCGGTCGAGAAGTGGACCGATGCAAGCATCTGGCGCGAGCTGCACACGCGACTCGAAACGGACGACGGTTGGACGCTGAACGAGGGCGCCATCCTCGAAAAAGGCATCACGCCGATGCGCAGCTTCGTCGTCGAGCCGATGCAATTCGGGCGCCTGTTTCTCGCCGGCGATGCGGCGCATATCGTGCCGCCGACCGGTGCCAAAGGCATGAACCTCGCCGTCGCCGACGTAAGCGTGCTGGCGCGGGCGCTCGTCGAGTTTTTTCGGACCGGACGAGAGGATCGGTTGCATGCATATTCGGCGACCTGCCTCGCCCGCGTCTGGCGGGCCGAGCATTTTTCGTGGTGGATGACCTCGATGCTGCATCGGTTTCCCGAAGGCGATGCATTTCAACACAAGTTGCAGCGCTCGCAGCTCGATTATGTCGTGAAATCGCCAGCGGCCTCCGCTTCGCTCGCTGAGAACTACGTAGGATTGCCGTTGCCTTGAAAAACGCCGGTGCACCGACACGGCGCGCCGGTCAGAACGGCGCCTCGGAAACCAAGCCCGCGCGGATCAACGATCCCGAGCAGACGCGGCGCGACATCATCACGGTCGCAAGCGAGGAATTCGCCGACAAGGGCTTGAGCGGTGCGCGCATCGACGAGATCGCCGCGCGCACGCGCACGAGCAAGCGGATGATCTACTACTACTTCGGCAGCAAGGAAGGCCTCTACATCGCGGTCCTGGAAGAGGCATATCGCAACATCCGCAATATCGAGCACGACCTCAACGTCGATCATCTGTCGCCCGAACGAGCGTTGCGCGAGCTCGTCGCATTCACGTTCGACCGACATCAGCAGAATCCGGCGTTCGTGCGGCTCGTCATGAACGAGAATCTGCACTCCGGCAAATACATCGCGCAATCGGCGAACATCGCGACGCTGAACGTACCGGCGATCGACACGATTCGACGGATCGTCGAGCGAGGCAAGAAGGCGGGCGCGTTCCGGGCGGACGTCGACCCGACCGACCTGCACATGTCGATCAGCGCGCTGTGCTTTTACAGCGTCTCCAACCGCCATACGTTCTCGACGATTTTCAAAGTCGACATGACCACGCCGAAAGCGCTGGCGGCACGCAGAAAAAGCGTCGTCGCGACGATTCTCGCTGTGGTGAGACCCGTCTAGACAGCTAGCCGGCGAGCATTCCCAGTTCGTCCGCGGCGGCGTGAAGAGCCGGGAGAAAAACTCTTTCCATTTCGGCGCTGGAAACCCGTGCCGCTTGAGCGCTGATATTGATCGCGGCCGCGACCCGCCCACGATAATCGTTGACCGGCACCGCGATCGACCGCAGTCCGATCTCGAGCTCCTGGTCGACGATCGCGAAGCCGGCCTCGCGCACGCTTGCGATCGTGCGTGCCAATTGCTCCTTCGATACGATCGTGCGGTTCGTATGCGGCGCGAGCTTGATGCGGCGCAGGTAGCCCGCCAGCGCGTCCTCAGCGAGATGCGCCAGCAACACGCGGCCCATCGACGTACAGTAAGTCGGCAAGCGACTGCCGACGCCGAGATCGATCGACATGATGCGCTTGCTGGACGATGAACGTGCCACGTAGAGAATCTCGTCGCCGTCCATGATGGCAAGCGAACACGATTCATGCGTCGTATCGCTCACCTGGTCGAGGATCGGCTGCGCGGCCATGACGAGAGGCACCGACGACAGGTACGCGTGACCGAGCGCAAGAATCTGCGGCCGCAATGCGAACGTCGCGCCGTCCTCGGCGCCGACGTAGCCGAGCTTCGTGAGCGTGTACAGGCATCGGCGGACCGCCGCGCGCGGAATGCCGGTGCGAAGGCTCAGCTGCGCGATCGACATCTTGCGTCGCTGCTGCGAGAACCCGCGAATCACGGCCAAGCCCCTCGCGAGAGAGGTCATGAAGTTGGGGTCCCCCGAAAGCGCCTGGATTTCCGCCGCGACCGTCGTGGCTTCGGCGCCGGCACGACGTCCGCCACGATGACCGGTGTCCCGCGTATCGTCGGCGGTCTGCGAAGGGCGTTTGATGGGCAAGAGAAAACCTCCTTTGGTAAAGCAGTGACCTTGGACCGATCAGAACGTGTGGGCGATTATCGCACTATAATTCGATAATCGGCTTGACCGGGCGAATATTATGTACTAACTTGTTCGTTAGCGGCACCACAAGTCGAACCGCCGCGCCACTGGAGGACGGGACTTCGCCATGCTTCGCGGTACGACTACGCTGATCGCGCATCTCGGGGATCCCATCGGTCCGGTGAAGTCGCCGATGATCTATAACCCCTACTTCGAGCGCGCCGGCATCGACGCGGCCGTCATCCCAATGGGCGTGCAGGCGCGCGACTACGCCGCGGTATTCGACGCACTGTTCCATCTCGTCAATATTCGCGGCGCGCTCGTGACGATGCCGCATAAAGTGTCCACCGTCGCGCTCCTCGACGAGAGCAGCACCGCCGTGAAAGTGGCGGGCTCGTGCAATGCGGTGTTGCGTGGCGCCGACGGCCGTCGCCACGGCGATCTGTTCGACGGTAGCGGTTTCGTGCGCGGCGTCGAGCGCAAGGGATTCGTCCTTGAAGGCGCGCGCTGCCTCGTCGTCGGAACGGGCGGTGTCGGCTCGGCCATCGCGGCGGCGTTAGCCGCGGCAGGTGCGGGGCATTTGATGCTCTACGATCAGCAGGCGGACCATGCGCGCGCACTCGAAGCGCGACTCGCCCAGCATTACCCGAGACTCGACGCACGAACTGGAAGCCGCGATCCGGCCGGATTCGACCTCGTCGTTAACGCGACGCCGCTCGGGATGAACGCCGACGACGCGCTGCCGTTCGACGTTGCGCGGCTGTCCGAGCAGACTTTCGTCGGCGAAGTAGTGATGAAGCAGGAGATCACGCCGTTGCTGCGCGCGGCACGCGAGCGCGGGTGCCCGACCCAAGTCGGCACCGACATGCTGTTCGAGCAGATTCCGCTTTATCTCGAGTTCTTTGGATTCGGCAAGGCGACGCCCGACGAGCTCCGCGCCGTCGCGATGTTGTCCTGACGAGAGACGCCATGGATCTCGGCCGTTTCGCGATCGACACGGTCACGCTCGCGGGTCCTCTCGAGAATAAGCTTCGCGTCATTCGCGAAGCAGGATTCGGCGGAGTCGAGATTTGGGCGAAGGATCTGGTGTCGCATCCGGGCGGCGTGCCTGGCGCGATCGCGGCGATTCGCGGCAGCGGTCTTCGCGTCACGAGCTTTCAGTTGCTCAAGGATTACGAGGGACTCGACGCGCATCTGCACGAGTACAAGATCGACATCGCGGAGTCGCTGCTCGATTTGATGGATGCAGTCGGCGCGAAGCTGTTGGTCGTCGCATCGTCGACGTCGACATACGCGTCCCGCGACATGGGCAAGGTGGTCGCCGACCTTCGCGCACTGGCGGGGCTGGCGGCGCGCCACCAGGTGCGCATCGCGTTCGGCGCACCGGCCTGGGCGAAGTGGATCAACGAATATCCGCTGGTGTGGGAGGCGGTGCGCCGCGCCGACCGCGACAATCTCGGCGTGCTCATCAACGCATTTCACACGTTGGCGCGCGGCACGCCGGTCGATGCGATCGACGACATTCCCGGTGAGCGCATCTTCCTCGTTCAGCTCGCCGACTATCTCGGAGAGTTGAAGGACATCACGGAAACCGCTGATCATCGGCGCGCGTTCCCGAACGAAAGCGCGCACCGCGACGTGATCGGCGCATTGGTGCGGCGGATCCATCGCACGGGCTATCGCGGCGACTATGTGTTCGAAGTGTTCAACGACGAGTATCTGCATCTTGCGCCGGAATCGATAGTCGGTCGCGCAGGGAAGGCTGCGCAATGGCTGGCGGACGAAACGGCGCGTGCAGAAAACTCGTCATGACTCTTTCGCTCGGCAGCGACCATACGGACGGCGCAATCGAATGCGCGAGCAATCCTGTAGCGTTTCAATTCCCAAGGAGGAAACCATGAATCGATTCAACCGGCTTGCGATCGGCGCCGTTGCGCTATTTGCGGCCAACGCACCGTTCGCCCAGCAGGGCCCCGTACCGATCTTCGGCCTGGTGGAGCTCTCGGGCACCGGCGCGACGGCCGGCACCAACTTCGACAACGGCGTCA
>DASXPO010000232.1:0-3009 GCA_036493535.1 Casimicrobiaceae bacterium | reverse complement strand
CGCAGAACTATCCGATCGCGGTCGACCTGGCATCGATTCCCGAGCACATCCGCGGTTACGGCTACATCAAGGAGCGTCACGTCAAGGACGCGAAAGTGCGCGAAAAAGCGTTGCTCGCGCAGCTTCGGGATGCAAAGGCGCCGGCGGTCAAAGCGCCGGTCATGATGCACGCCAGCTGACCCGATCAGAACCCGACCGCTTTACGTCCCTTGAGCTCGAGGATTCGACGCGCGTCGTCGGGCCCGGCGATCTCGAGGCCCAGCGCTTCCACGATGCCGCGCGCCGTACGCACTTGCGTGGCGTTCGATTCGGCGAGCTTGCCCGGGCCGAGCCATAGACTGTCTTCGAGACCGACGCGCAAATTACCGCCCATCGCCGCCGCCATCGACGCAATCGGAAGCTGGTTGCGACCGGCGCCGAGCACGCTCCACTGGTACTGATCGCCGAATAGACGGTCCGCGGTTCGCTTCATGTGCGCGACATCGTCCGGATGCGGGCCGATGCCGCCCAGTATGCCGAATACGCTCTGGATGAACAGCGGTGGCTTCACGATGCCGCGTTCGAGAAAGTGTGCGGCGGTGTACAAGTGGCCGATGTCGTAGCACTCGATTTCGAAGCGCGTGCCGTTGTCGGCGCACGAGGTCAGGATGTACTCGATGTCTTTAAACGTGTTGCGGAAGATGCGCTCGTTCGAGCCTTCCAGATACGGACGCTCCCACTCGTATTTGAACTCCTTGAAGCGCTTCAGCATCGGATACAGGCCGAAATTCATCGAGCCCATGTTGAGCGACGCGACCTCCGGCTTGAGTTGCAATGCCGGCTGTAAGCGCTCTTCGATCGTCATCGTCGCAGCGCCGCCGGTCGTGAAATTGATGACAACGTCACTGCGTCGCGCGATATCGCCCGCGAATTCGCGAAAGTATTTCAAATCCTGGGTCGGACGGCCGTCGACCGGGTCGCGTGCGTGCAAATGCACGATCGCGGCGCCCGCTTCCGCTGCGGCCACCGCCGCATCGGCAATCTCGCGCGGCGTTTTCGGCAGATAGGGTGACATCGACGGCGTGTGAATCGAGCCCGTGATGGCGCAGGTGATGATTACTTTGCGGGGTTGGGCCATGGTGGTGTTCCTCAGTCGATCTTCGATGATGCGATTTTGTGCTGACGCAAGGCGAGCAATCGGCGATCACGGCGTCGTGTTCGCTGCTCTCGCTCGGGAGCGGTCAGCGCAGCGCCGAGATTTTCGACCACGCGTGACGCGCTTCCCGCTTCCCATACGTCTGGAGGCGCCGGGTCGGCGGCAAGGCGGCGGTAGAACGAGCTGTAACGCGCGCAGTAATCGGCGACGCCGCCCGGCGCATTCAATTCGATCGTCTCGAACGGTCCCATGAACGACCAGCGGAGACCCAAGCCGTCCTTGATCGTCTTGTCCAAGTCCGCGGGGGAAACATAGCCCTCCTCGATCAGCCGCATCGCTTCAGTCAGCAACGCACCCTGCAAGCGATTCAAAATGAAGCCGTCGATTTCGCGACGCACGAGGACCGGCACTTGTCCGACATCGCGCATCACCGCATCGGCGCGTTCGATCGTTGTCGCCGCCGTCCATGGCGCGCCGCACAACTCGACGATCGGCACCAGGTGAGGCGGATTGACAGGGTGCGCGACGAGACAACGCGCCCGTCCTGGCAGCTTCTCGGTAAATTGCGACGACGGAATCGCCGAGGTCGAGCTCGCAAGAATGGCGTTATCGTGCGCCAGCCGATCCAGTTCCGCGAAAATCTCGCGCTTCAAATCGAGTTGCTCAGGCAGATGCTCATGCACCCATTGCGCCCCGGCGACCGCGCCGTCCAACACCGGCACGTACGCAATTCGCGCATGGGCGGCGGTAGCGTCTTCACAAAGCCCTGCGGCCTGCTGCTCGGCAAGGCTCGGACCGATATAAGCGCGTGCGCCGGCCAGTTGCGCCCGATCGCTGTCGTATAGGCGAACGCTCCAGCCGGAGCGCGCAAAGACCATCGCCCATGCGCGGCCAATCAGGCCTGCGCCGATCATCGCTGCGCTTTTTTCCATTCTCATTTTCCGTTACGACATCCACAACACACGTTTGCGCAATTCGAAGTCCTCGCGCAGCGCCCGCGCCGGCCCCTGATGGACGACGCCTCCGCGCTCCAGGACGTACGCCTGATCGGCGAGCGCCAGCACGAGATTCCTCCGGTGGCGGGATGGAGGTAGACGCAACGGCCGTTGGGCACGGCTCTGATCGCGGCTATGATAGCGGAACCCGTCCAACGCTCGATCTCGGTATACGGGACTCTCTCCATGGACCTACGACTCAAAGACGCTCGGGTGCTGATTACCGCGGGCGCAAGTGGCATCGGGCTCGCGACGGCGCGGGCGTTCGTGCGCGAAGGCGCGCGCGTGCATATCTGCGATGTCGACCGAAGCGCGGTCGAAGCGTTGTCGACGTCCGATCCGACATTGACGCGCAGTGTCTGCGACGTTGCCGACCGTGCATCCGTTGTGCGCCTTTTCGACGACGCGCTGCGCGCCCTTGGCGGCGTCGATGCGCTGGTGAACAACGCCGGCATCGCGGGGCCGACTGCGCCGTGTGAAGAAATTGCCGTCGAGGACTGGCAGCGTACGCTCGATGTCAACATCACCGGGCAATTCCATTGCGCGCAAATCGCCATTCCGCATCTGCGCCGCAGCGGCAACGCGAGCATCACGAATCTTTCCTCGGCGGCCGGCCGCTTCGGATTTCCGCTTCGGACTCCGTACGCCGCATCGAAATGGGCGGTGATCGGATTCACGAAGACGTTGTCGATCGAGCTCGGTGGCGACGGCATTCGCGTCAATGCCATTTGCCCGGGGTCCGTCGCCGGTCGCCGCATCGAAAGCGTGTTCGCGAACAAGGCGAAGGCGCGCGGCGTTCCAGTGGACGTAATCCGTGACGAAGCGCTGGCCAAGTCGTCGCTCAAACGCCTGATCTCGCCCGATGACATCGCGAATGCG
>DASXPO010000231.1:0-17433 GCA_036493535.1 Casimicrobiaceae bacterium | reverse complement strand
TCGAATAGGTGACACGGACGTCGACGTCGGAGGGCAATCGGTCCCTGAGCGATGCCACGGCCGCCTGCACGTTGCGCCCGGTTTCGACGATGTTGGCGTCCTGGACTTTCTGGATGTCGAGCGTGATCGCGGGACGGCCGTTGATCCGCGCGTAGCTCGTCATCTCCTTCTCGCCGTCGATGACGTCCGCGACCTGCGACAGAAAGACGGCCCCTCCGCCCTGCTGCGCGACGATGATGCGATTGAACTGGTCCGGATCCTTGAGCTTTCCTTCGATGCGAACCACCGAATCGCTCTGGCCGTAAGTGAGGCGGCCCGCGGGAACGTCCTGATTCGCGTTTTGAATCGCCGTGATGACCTGATCGACGCCGATGCCCAGCGCCGTCAGCGCATTGGGCTTGATTTGAATCAGCACTTGCCGCGTGACGCGGCCGTTGACGTCGATGCGGGCGACGCCGGGTTGGTTCTCGAGCGCCTTGACGATCGTCTGATCGGTGAGCGAGGTGAGCTCGCGCAGATCGGTTGTCGGCGACTGCACGGCAAGCGTGGCGATCGGCTGGTTATTCTCGTTCTCGACGCGTGTGACGAGCGGATCCTTGACGTCCTTGGGGAAGGCCGGCCGCACGATGGCGATCTTGTCGCGAACGTCCTGGATCGCCTGCGCCGTGTTGGTCGACAGGCGGAATTCGACGAAGACCTGGCTCGATCCTTCGCGGGAGTTCGAGAAAATCCGCTTCACGCCCGAGACCTGATTGACGGCGTACTCGAGCGGCTTGGTGACGTCGGCCTCGACCGCCTCGGGCGCGGCGCCCGGATACACGGTCATGATCTGTACGAACGGCAGGCTGACGTCGGGCATCTGCTCGACGCCAAGGCGAGCGTACGAAAAGGCGCCCAGCACGGTGATCCCGACCATCACCATCGTCGCGAAGACCGGGTTCTTGACCGAAATACGGGTGATCAACATTGGACGTCTCCGCCGCTGGACCTATTTAGGCAACGGATAATAGGCAACGGATAAGCTGCTAACCGTTGCGATCCGGCTTGTCGGTGGTGGCGTTTTGCGACGACGTGGGTGCGCGCACCAGCGCCGGCGCGCCGTCCTTCAGATTGTCGAATCGCGCAGAGAGAATGGGCAGCTCGGGCGGCAGCGCCGTCTTGATCTCGACCAGACCATGGTCGGTGTCGCGGCGGCCGAGCATCACGATGCGCCGGGACAGCTTGCCTTTATCGATGACCCAGACGAACGATTGGCCCGCCTCGCTCCTGACCGCGGTCATCGGCAACGTCGGCGCGGGCGCACTCGCCGCGAGCGCGATACGGCCGGTCGAGAACATGCCGCTTTTGAGGAGCGCGTCCGGATTCGGCAAGCCGACGTAGATCAGAAGCGCACGGGTGCCCGGCTCGGTCGCTGGATTGATGCGTTCGATGCGACCGGTGAAACGGCGCTCGCCGTAACCGTCGACGTTGAATTCGACGGGCATGCCGATCCGAAGCTCGGGCACGTCGATGGCCGGCACGAGCGCCTGGACTTCGAGGTCCTTGAGATCGACGACCGTGACGAGCGGAGCCTCGATCGCGACTTTCTCCCCCGGCTGCACGTGACGTTTGGCGACGATTCCGGACAGCGGCGCCGTCGCGATGGCGTCTTTGAGCGCATTGCGCGCAAGCTGCACTTGCGCTTCCATCGACTTCACGCTGCCTTGCGCCACGCTGAACGACGATTCCGCGTTGTCGAATGCGTTCTGCGAAATGAATTTATCGTTCAAGAGCCGCGTGTTCATCGTGCGGGTCTTTGCGGCAAGCGCGAGCTGCGCCCGGGCGCTCTCGAGTGCGCCGATGCGATCGATCAGCTTCGAATCGAGATCCGCCGTGTCGATGCGAACCAGCAGTTGGCCGGCGCGGACCGTCTCGCCTTCACGAACCGTCACTTCGCGCACGTCGCCGGAGACTTTCGCCTTGACGATCGCCTGGCGCATCGGCTGCAGCGTTCCGGACACGGGCAGCCAGCGAGCGAGCGGCATCGCTTTCACACGGGTGAGATCGGTCGGCGCGAACTGCAATGCAACCGGCGGACCCTTGTTCTCGTCCTGCGCTTTTTTCGCAGCGCGCAGCGCGACGGCACCGCCGATGGAGGCGAAGACGATAACTGCGATTACCGCACCGATCACGCGGCGCCGTGTCAATCCAAGTGCCATCCACGCCCTCCCTCTTCGCGCCCCTTAGCCAGGCGCACACCGCATCGCGCCCGGGTGAGGCGCGTCCGGTCTGCCGTGCGTGTCGCGCGGCTTCCCCGGTTGTGCAAACCAAATGGCCTGACAGCACGACTTGGATGCGGTCAGTGCGGCAAACGGATTCGCCCGACCGTCGAAGCATGGTTTGGCGGCGCACGATCGGCAAGCGGTGCGCGACAAAACGCTGCGGGCTACGACGGATTGCAATGTCCGACGCCCGAGCGGCCACGAACCCCAGTCACCGCTTCGCGTTGACACATGTTCGCTGCGTACCGATAATTATACGTTTCCCTTCACCCGTCCGGAGGAATCCCCATGCAATTCACACGCAAGCTCGGCTACGCGTTCGTGGCCGCTGCGCTGGCCGTCACGTACGGCTGCGGTCAAAAGGAAGAACCGAAGAAGGCCGCGGAAGCGGTCGCGCCGAAGGCGGCTGCCGAAGAGGCGGTCACGGTCACGATCGGCCATGCGGGTCCGCTGACCGGCGGCATCGCGCACCTCGGGAAAGACAACGAGAACGGCGCGCGGCTGGCAGTCGAGCAGGCGGACGCCAAGAAGATGAAAATCGGCGGTAAGACCGTCCACTTCGTGCTGATGGGTGAGGACGATCAGGCCGATCCGAAGCTCGGCCCGACGATTGCGCAGAAATTCGCGGATGCCAAGGTCGCGGGCGTCGTCGGTCACCTGAACTCCGGCGTGACGATTCCGGCGTCGGCCGTCTACAACCAGGCCGGGATTCCGATGATCTCAGGCTCAGCGACGAATCCGAAGCTGACCGAGCAAGGTTTCAAGAACATTTTCCGCGACGTCGGGCGCGACGATCAGCAAGGCCCCGCGGTCGCGCAATACCTCGAGTCGATGAAGATCAAGAAGGTCGCGATCGTCGACGACGCGACCGCGTACGGGGAAGGGCTCGCCAACGAAGTCGAAAAGACGCTGAAGGCGGCGAAGGTCAACGTCGTGGCGCGCGAAAAGACTAACGACAAGGCGACCGACTTCAAGGCGATCCTGACCAAGATGAAGGGCAAGGCGCCCGACGCCGTGTTCTACGGCGGCATGGACGCCACCGGCGGGCCGATGCTGAAGCAGGCCCGCGAGCTCGGCATCAAGGCGGTGTTCAGCTTCGGCGACGGCGCCTGCACCGACACGATGAAGCAGCTCGCCGGCGACGCCAATGCCGAAGGTCTGATCTGCTCGCAAGCAGGGCTGCCGGTGGTCGCAGCGTCGAAGGATTTCCTGGACGCGTACAAGGCAAAGTACAACGTCGATCCGATCATCTACGCGCCGTTCACCTATGACGCCGCCAACCTGCTGATCGCCGCGATGCAAAAGGCCGACTCGACCGATCCGGCGAAGTACCTGCCCGAGCTGCAGAAGATCGACTACAAGGGCGCGACCGGCGAGATCCAGTTCGATGACAAGGGCGACCGCAAAGACGCCGAAATGACGATCTTCACGATGAAGGGCGGCAAGCTCGAGCCCATCGCGGTGGTCAAGTCCGGCAAGAGCATGACGTTCGCCGACTTCATGAAGGGCGCCGCGGGCGGCGCGATGGCTTCGGCCACGCCCGCGAAGGACGAGATGAAGAAGGATGACATGAAGAAAGACGACATGAAAAAGGACGCGATGAAGAAGTAAATCGCGTCGCACCCGCTGCACCAAAACGGCGTCCTGGATGGGCGCCGTTTTTTTTATGCGCTCCCCAAATGGGGATCCCGGAGGGAAAGTCGCCCGAAATTCGCGTCCGAACCCATGGGCACTTGGCGCGGGAGCCGATTCGCCCCCACAATCGCGGTCGCCGGTCATCCCCCTGCCTCGTGGACACCTTCCTTCAGCAGCTGATCAACGGTCTGACGCTCGGCAGCGTCTACGCGATCGTCGCGCTCGGCTATACGATGGTCTACGGGATCATCCAGCTCATCAACTTCGCCCATGGCGAGGTGGTGATGATCGGAGCGATGGTCGCCTATTCGGTCATTGTCGGATTGGTCGGCGCGAAAGTCGCGCTGCCGCCGCTCGCAATCGTCGTGATTGGACTCCTCACGGCGATTCCCGTCTGCATGGCAGTCGGCTATACGCTCGAGCGCGTCGCGTATCGGCCGTTGCGCCGCGCGCCGCGGCTCGCGCCGCTGATCACCGCGATCGGGCTGTCGATCATCCTGCAGCATCTCGCGATGATCATCTGGAGCCGCAATCCGCTGCCCTATCCGCAGATTGTCCAGACCATTTCCTATCACCTCACCGACAATCCGAACGGCGCGACGATCACCAACGTGCAGATCGCGATCATCGGCGGCTCGATCGCGATGATGGGTGGACTGCTCGCGCTCGTCTATCGAACCAAGCTCGGCATCGCGATGCGCGCGACGTCGCAGAATCAGGCCGTGGCGGGCTTGATGGGCATCGACATCGATCGCGTGATCGCGGTGACGTTCGTCATCGGCGCGGCGCTCGGCGCCGTCGCCGGTGTGATGGTCGGCTCGTATTACGGCGTCGCGCATTACCAAATGGGATTCCTGCTCGGCCTAAAGGCATTCTCCGCGGCCGTGCTCGGCGGCATCGGCAATCTCGCCGGCGCGATGCTGGGTGGCGTTTTGCTCGGCATGATCGAGGCGCTCGGTGCCGGTTACGTCGGCGAGCTCACCAATCTTTGCCAGCTATCCGATTGGTCGACGACCATCGCGCAGCGCTGCGAATCGGATCCGAATCTCACGTTGTTCGGATCGAACTATCAAGACGTGTTCGCCTTCATCGTGCTGATCGCCGTGCTGGTCTTCCGACCATCGGGACTGCTCGGCGAGCGCGTGGCGGATCGCGCGTAGCGGAAACCCATCGGCATGCACGCGCTCTTCGACACGAAAAAGCATCCGGAGCTCGCGTGGGTCGGCATCGTCGTCGTGGCGATGGCGCTAACGGCGCTCCCCTTCGCGCTCGCCGGCATCGGAACGGCGTGGGTGCGCATCACGAACACGGCGATCCTCTATGTGTTCCTGGCGCTCGGACTCAACATCGTCGTCGGCTTCGCGGGTCTGCTCGACCTCGGCTATATCGCGTTCTACGCAGTGGGCGCCTATACGTACGCGCTGCTCGCAAGTCCGCATTTCAATATTCATCTGCCGTTCTGGGTCATCCTGCCGATCGGCGCCGGCATCGCGTGTCTGTTCGGCGCACTGCTCGGCGCGCCGACGCTCAAGCTCCGCGGCGACTATCTGGCAATCGTCACGCTGGGCTTCGGCGAGATCATCCGCATTTTTTTGAACAACCTTTCGCAGCCGGTCAACATCACCAATGGACCGCAGGGGATCACGCTGATCGATCCGTTTCGCATCGGCGATTTCAGCTTCAAGACGAACCAGACGTTCATCGGGCTCAACTTCTCGGGCCCGATCAAGTACTACTACCTTCTGCTGCTCGTGCTGATCGCGGTGATCGTCATCAATCTGCGCCTGCAGAACTCGCGGCTCGGGCGCGCGTGGGAGGCGGTCCGCGAAGACGAGATCGCCGCGCGTGCGATGGGCATCAACACTCGCAACATCAAGCTGCTCGCGTTCGCGATGGGCGCGTCGTTCGGCGGTCTCGCCGGCGGGATGTTCTCTGCGATCCAGGGATTCATCAGTCCGGAAAGCTTCATTCTCGTCGAGTCGATCAACGTCGTCGCGATGGTCGTGCTGGGCGGCATGGGCAACGTCTTCGGCGTGATTCTCGGCGCGTTGCTGTTATCGTTCATGCCCGAGGTCCTGCGCTACACGGTGGGTCCCGTTCAGGAGCGCCTGTTCGGTCGCATGCTGCTCGAGCCGGAAGTGATCCGCATGCTGCTGTTCGGCTTTGCGCTCGTGCTGATGATGCTGTTCCGTCCGGCAGGCATCCTTCCCTCGGCGGTGCGCAAGCGCGAGCTCGAATCGGTCGTGCGCCAGAAATACGAATGAGTCGATGACCCGAATGATTGACGGCGAGCTACTCTCCGCGCAGGGAATCACCAAGCGCTTCGGCGGCATCCAGGCGCTCTCCGACGTGACTTTCTCGATTCGCAACGGCGAGATCTACGGCTTGATCGGCCCGAACGGCGCCGGCAAGACATCGCTTTTCAACGTGCTCACCGGCATCTATGCTGCCGACGCGGGCGTTTTTTCGTTCGACGGCGCGGCGCTGGCGGGGCTGAAGCCGCACGAAGTTGCGGCCCGCGGAATCGCACGCACGTTTCAGAACATTCGACTCTTCGCCAATCTTTCGGCGCTCGAGAACGTGATGGTCGGACGCCACGTGCGTACGCGGGCGACCGTGTTCGGCGCGATCTTTCGCGATGCACGCACGCGAGAAGAAGAAAAGGCCATCGAGCGGCGCTCCTACGAATTGCTCGAGTACGTCGGCGTGCACAAGCGCGCCAACGATCTCGCCAAGCACCTTGCCTACGGCGATCAGCGCCGACTCGAGATCGCCCGTGCGCTCGCGACCGAGCCCAAGCTCCTTGCGCTCGACGAGCCCGCCGCTGGCATGAATGCGACCGAGACGTCGACGTTGAAGCAACTGCTCCAGAATATTCGCCGCGACGGGACGACGATTCTCCTGATCGAGCATGACATGAAGCTCGTGATGAGCGTCTGCGATCGCGTACTGGTGCTCGATTACGGCAAGAAGATCGCTGAAGGCATTGCGGGCGACGTGCAGAAGGATCCGAAAGTCATCGCCGCTTATCTCGGCGGCGATGTCACCGAACACCTGAAGAATGCAGCCGCATGAACGAACCCCAACCGCTGCTGCAATTGACGAAGCTGGCCGTCGCTTACGGGGGCATCCAGGCCGTCAAAGGCATCGATGCGCACGTCGACCAGGGCGAGCTCGTCTGCTTGATCGGTGCGAACGGCGCGGGCAAGACGACGACGCTGAAAGGCATCTGCGGCATGCTGCCGATCAAGTCCGGATCGATTCACTATCGCGGCCACGACGTCACGGGCCGACCCCCGTTCGAGCTCGTGCGGAGCGGTCTTGCGATGGTGCCGGAGGGTCGCGGCGTCTTCGGTGGACTGACCATTGAAGAGAATCTCGCGATGGGCGCCTATGTTCGAAAGGACCGTGACGGCGTCAAGGCGGACGTCGAACGCGTGTTCACGCTGTTCCCGCGCTTGAAAGAACGCCGCCGGCAGACGGCCGGAACGTTGTCGGGCGGCGAGCAGCAGATGCTGGCGATGGGACGGGCGCTGATGTCGAAGCCGCAACTGCTCCTGCTCGATGAACCATCGATGGGTCTCGCGCCTCTGATGGTCGAAAAAGTGTTCGAGACGGTGCTTGCGGTTTCGGGCGAAGGCGTGACGATCCTGTTGATCGAGCAGAATGCGAAGCTGGCGCTCGAAGTCAGCCATCGCGGGTATGTGATGGAGTCCGGCGAAATCATCCTTCAAGGCGAGGCGCGATCGCTACTGCACGACCGAAAAGTTCGTGCCGCATACCTCGGCGAGGCGGCATAGAACGGCGTGGGGCCTGATACGCGCGAACCGCCGATGCCGGCGCGTGTGCGTATTGCGCGCACAGTGCCGACGCGCAACGCGTTCGCCTGGTATCGCGAGGCGATGCGCCTGTGGAAGCGCGGACCGGCGACGTTCGGCGTTCTCGCACTCGGCACGCTGGCGGTCGAATTCACGCTGAGTCTCATTCCGAACGGCGGCATCTTGCTGGCGCAGGTCGCCGTCCCGCTTGCTGCGTGCGGTCTGTTGTATGGAAGTCTCGCGGCGGATCGCGGCGGCCGTCCCCGATTCGGCGACTTTATCGCGATTGTCGGAGCCCCGCCTCGCGCGCTGATGGCCGTGATCGTGTCCGGCCTCATCGTCTTCGCGGCGGAAGCGCTGACCGCGTATGCAATCGATCGCATCAACATGCTGACGCCCGCTTCGAACGACGACATCACGCCGGGCGTCGCATTCGCCATTTACACCGTCGGAATCGCGGTATCGTTGCCGTTCACGTTCGTGCCGTTCGGCGCGTTGTTCGACGGCCTGTCGCTGCGGGATTCCTTTGCGCAAAGCATGCGCGGCTTCGCGGGCAATCTCGTGCCGATGTGCGTGTACGGGCTTTTGTCGCTCATGCTGTTGCTGCTCGGCTCCGCGACGTTCGCGGTCGGTTTTTTGCTCGCGCTACCTTGGTGGGCGGCGTCGTCCTACGCTGCCTGGAAGGATATCTTCGGCGTCGTTTCGGAATCCGATATTCGCTAGGCGGACGGGCGCTGGCTGAAATCGCGAAGCGTCGAATCGACCGGCGTGTCGGTCGCCTCGAAATCGGCGACACGCGCACCCGGCGGCCCGCGCCGACACCATTCGACGATACGTTCCACCCCCGCGGCGTCGCCTTGTACGAACGCTTCAACTGTGCCATCGCGGCGGTTGCGCACCCAGCCGACGACCTGCGCGTCGCGTGCGGCATCGACCATCGCGAAACGAAATCCGACGCCCTGTACTCGACCGCGCATCAGCGCTCGCTTGGCGATCATATTCGGCCGGTGCGCCGCAGGTACATGAACAGCGCCGCGACCGTCTTGGCGTCGGTCAGTTCGCCGCGGTCGAGGTGGAGAAGGAGGTCGGCGGCCGTCATCTCGGCGACCTCGAGGATCTCGCCATCATCGAGGCGCTGCCCGACATGCGTCAATTCTTCCGCGACGAAGAAGTCGATCGCCTCGGTCGAATACGAAACGGTCGGATGAATGCCGCCAAACCGCGTCCATCGCGCTGCGATGTAGCCGGTCTCTTCGGTCAGCTCCCGCTGCGCGGTTGCGAGCGGCGACTCGCCGCGATCGAGCTTGCCCGCCGGAAACTCGATGAAGACGCGATGCAGCGGATAGCGAAATTGCCGTTCGACCACGAAGCGCCCGTCGGCGAGCACTGGAACGATCAGCACGGCGCCAGGATGGACGATGTATTCGCGGATCGCGCTCGTGCCGTCGGGAAGCCGCACGGTGTCGCGATGCACGTCGAGCAGCGCGCCGTCGAATACCTGAGCGCCCCCGAGGCGCGTCTCCTCCAAATGACGATCCGAAGAAAGAGCCGCCCGTCGAGGACGCCGATCATCCGCCATCGAGCCAATCCTTGGCGATGAGGAAATCGCTGTAGAGACGTGCCTCGTCGCTGCCGTCTGCGGGTTTCCAGTCGTAGCGCCATTGCACCGACGGTGGAAGCGAAAGAAGGATCGCCTCCGTGCGTCCACCCGATTGCAGGCCGAAGAGCGTGCCGCGATCCCAGACCAGGTTAAATTCGACATAGCGGCCGCGACGGTACGATTGGAAATCGCGCTCGCGCTCGCCGTAAGGCACGTCTTTTCGACGCACGAGGATCGGCTCGTATGCGGAAAGGAAGTGGTCGCCGACCGATTGCGTCAACGCAAAGCAGCGTTCAAAGCCGCCGTCGCTCGAGTCGTCGAAAAAAATTCCGCCGATGCCGCGCGGCTCGCCTCGATGCCGCAGAAAAAAATAATCATCGCACCAGTGCTTGTACTTGGGATAGAGGTCCGCGCCAAACGGTGCGAGCGCATCGCGGCAGGTGCGATGGAAATGCACGGCGTCTTCCCGGTATCCGTAGAACGGCGTCAAATCCATGCCGCCGCCGAACCACCAAATGGACGACGCCGACGATGGCCCAGCGGCGTGCGCGACAAAACAACGAACGTTCAGATGAACGGTGGGCGCATACGGATTGCGCGGATGGAGGACGAGCGACACGCCCATCGCTTCCCAGGCGCGGCCCGCGAGCTCGGGTCGTTGCGCGGTAGCGGAAGGCGGCAATGTCGAACCGGTCACATGCGAGAACAAGACGCCGGCACGTTCCAGAACGTTACCGTTTTCAATCGCGCAGGTGACGCCTCCACCGCCTTCGGTTCGCGCCCAATCGTCGCGTCGAAACGCTTTGCCGTCGATCGCCTCGAGCCTCGCAACGATCTGCTGCTGCAAGCCGAGGAAATACGCGCGCGTCCTGATGAGATCCATGTCGATCGGCCGCGTCTTCCAACCTACGTTCGAGCCGCGAGCGCGCGATGGCCGACGTCGGTTCGATATTGCATGCCGTCGAAATGGATCGCCGAGACGGCGGCATAAGCCGCACGCTGTGCTTGCCGGATCGAATCGCCGAGCGCGGCGACGCAGAGCACCCGGCCGCCGTTGACGACCACTTTGCCGTCGTGGAGCGTGGTGCCGGCGTGGAACACGTGGCAATTCGGAAACGTCTCTTCGGTTACGCGATCGAGCCCGCTCACGATGTCGCCCTGGTGCGGCTCGCCGGGATAGCCGTGCGCCGCGAGCACGACACCCAAGCTCGCGCGTCGATCCCATTCCGGCTCGATACTCCCGAGCGTTCCGCTCGTTGCATGATCGAACAAATCGAAGAGGTCCGACTTGAGCCGCATAATGATCGGTTGCGTCTCGGGATCGCCCAAGCGGCAGTTGAACTCCAGGACCTTGGGATTTCCCTCGTGATCGATCATCACGCCGGCGTACAAAAAACCGCGATACGGAATGCCGTCGGCAGCCATGCCCTCGACCGAAGGCACGATCACTTCGCGCATGATCTTCGCGTGAACCTCGGGTGTAACGATGACCGCCGGTGAGTACGCGCCCATCCCGCCGGTATTGGGCCCCTGGTCCCCGTCACCGAGACGCTTGTGATCCTGCGACGACGCGAGCGGCAGGACGTCGCGGCCGTCGACCATGACGATGAAGCTCGCCTCCTCGCCTTCGAGAAAATCCTCGATCACGATACTCGCGCCCGCTGCGCCCAACGTACGGGCGACCAGCATTTGATCGATCGCCGCATGCGCCTCGTCGGACGAAGCCGCTACGACGACGCCCTTGCCGGCCGCAAGGCCGTCGGCCTTGACGACGATCGGCATCTGACGTCCATCGATGTACGCATGCGCCGCCGCCGGTTCGGAGAACGTTTGATAAGCCGCCGTCGGAATTCGATGGCGGGTCATGAACGCCTTCGCGAAATCCTTGGAGCTTTCGAGTTGGGCCGCTGCACGCGTCGGTCCGAAGATGCGCAAGTCGGCGGCGCGAAACGCGTCGACGATTCCAGCCGCGAGTGGCGCCTCGGGTCCGACGACGGTCATCCCCACCGGCTCGCTTCGTGCAAATTCGACCAGTGCCGCGACGCCGGTCAGATCGACGTTCGCAACCCCCGGTTCGCGCGCAGTGCCCGCATTGCCGGGCGCGACGAACACTTTCGCGAGCCGCTTCGAGGTCGCGAGCTTCCATGCCAGCGCGTGCTCGCGGCCGCCACCGCCGACGATGAGGACGTTCAATGCCTCGAGGTCTCCGTCTTTACTTGAGCGACACCTTGCCGAACAGGTACAGCACGCTGCCATGGTTGATGCCGCCGCCGAAATTCGGAATGTAGGTCGACAGCACTTCGACTTTCTGCGACCGCACGGTGAATAGCGGCAACAGAACGGGGACGGGCCAGCCGCCGGCGATATCGGGCCGCTGAATGATCATCGCGGTGAATCCGAGGCCGCCCTGGATTTTTTCACGCTCGCCCCAGTAGGTTCGCCATGCGTAGCCCAAGTTGAACTGCGCTTGCCGATGCGAATCTTCGAACACCAGAAAAAACACGCTCTCGCTGTCGCCATCGGGGCGATCGACGGTGCGCGCCAACCCGCCGCCCCAGGCCCACTCATTTTCCGCCTGGCGACGTTCCGACGTCCACGTCCACGGCAAATGCCAGGAGTAGCCGGAGACCAGGAGCTCGTTGCTGCCGTTGTCGTAGGTGTCGACGACGCGGCGACATCCCTTGTTCACCCATTCCCAGAAATCGGCGCATTCGACGGCATGCGCGAGGGGCGAGAAAACGCAGGAACACAAGACGGCAATGACGGTGGCTCGCTTCATCTGAAGGCTCAATGTCGAAAATGGCGAATGCCGGTGAACACCATCGCGATGCCGCGCTCGTCCGCGGCGGCGATGACGTCGTCATCGCGCACGCTGCCGCCCGGTTGAATCACGGCGACCGCGCCGTTGTCGGCGACGACATCGAGCCCATCACGAAACGGAAAGAACGCATCCGAGGCGACGACGCTTCCCGCGAGCGACAAGCCGGCATTGGCCGCTTTGATGGCGGCGATCCGCGTCGAGTCGACGCGACTCATCTGCCCTGCGCCCACGCCAAGCGTGCGGCCGTCGCCACAGAACACGATCGCGTTCGACTTGACGAACTTGGCGACGCGCCAGGCGAAGAGCAGATCCGAAAGTTGTGCGGCGGTTGGCGCTTTTTTCGTGACGACCTTGAGATCGTTTGCCGTCACACGCTGCAAATCGGTCGATTGCACCAGAAAGCCGCCGCCAACGGTTTTCACGTCGAACGCATTGTGCACACCGCCGTCCTCCGGCAACGCCACGGCGAGAACGCGAACGTTCGCCTTGCGCGCAATGACCGATAAAGCATCTTCAGCGTACGCGGGCGCGATCAGCACTTCGACAAACTGCGCCGCAACGGCCTCGACGGTCGCCGCGTCGACGCTGCGATTGAATGCGATGATGCCGCCAAAGGCGGCGGTCGGATCCGTGGCGAGCGCGGCACGGTAGGCTGCGAGAGGATGCGAAGCGATCGCGGCGCCACAGGGATTCGCATGCTTGACGATGACGCACGCGGGTGCCGCGAAAGTCCGCACGCATTCCCAGGCGGCGTCGCTGTCGGCGATGTTGTTGTACGACAGCTCCTTGCCTTGCAGCTGGCGATAATTCGCGAGCGTCCCCGCGGGAATCGTCTCCGCGCGATAGAACGCCGCGCTCTGATGCGGATTTTCGCCGTAGCGCAAGTCCTGGAACTTTTCTCCGCCGAAGCGGAACGAATCCGGAAATGATCGAGCTTTGCCGGAAGCGTCGCGCGCCGTGATCCACGTCGCGATCGCGCCGTCGTAGGCGGCGGTGTGCGCGAAGGCTTTTTGCATCAAGCGGAATCGCATTGCGTCGGAGAGCGCGCCGTCCTGCGCATCGAGTTCGGCAACCACGGCTTCGTATTCGGCAGGATCGACGACGACGCCGACATGCATCCAATTCTTGGCCGCCGCGCGAACCATCGATGGACCGCCGATATCGATGTTCTCGATCGCCTCTTCGAGCGTGCAGCCCGGTCTGGCGATCGTCGCGCGAAACGGATAGAGATTGACGACGATCAAGTCGATCGTCGGGATGCCATGCGTCGAAAGCGCTGCCCGGTGCTCGGCGCTGTCACGCCGCGCCAGGATACCGCCGTGGATTTTGGGATGCAGCGTTTTCACGCGCCCGTCGAGCATCTCCGGAAAACCGGTGTAGCTGCCGATGTCGGTGACAGGCACACCCGCGGCGGTGAGCGCGCTCGCCGTTCCACCGGTGGAGAGCAGCTTGATGCCGCGCGCGGCGAGCGCCTTCGCGAGCGGCACCAGCCCGCTCTTGTCCGACACCGACAGCAGCGCCTGGGTGATCGGTTCCGCCACGTTAGGTTAAATCAGGCGGTACTTGTTGAGCTTCGCACGCAGCGTGTTGCGGTTCAGGCCGAGCATGTCGGCGGCTTGCGTCTGGTTGCCGTTCGCGCGTTCGAGCATCGACGTCAGCAGCGCGCGCTCGACGTGCGCGATCACCATATCGTAAACGCCATGCGGCGGCTCGCCATCGAGCTTACGGAAATACTCGTCCAGCGACCGCTCGACGCTGCGGCCGATTTCGTTGCCACCGTTCAAACGCAGGGATTTTCTCACGCGGCAAGGGCCTCCCCGACCCACGGCGTTCGATTTTTGAACGAATAGTGTTGCGGTTGCAGCGGGCGAATCGCGGCGTTGTCGGAACGTTGCGGCAAATAGACCAGGCGCTCCGATTCGGCTGCGAGGCGCTCGAAGAAGCGCAGCACGATCGCTTGTTGCGCCACGGACGTCTGCGCGGCGTTCATTTCGCAGCGGAATTCGGCGCCGCCCGCCAGCGCTTCACTATACCAACCGAGATGCTTGCGGGCCGTGCGCACGCCAACGTCTTCCCCATGGAAGGCATAGTGATCGTCGAGATGCTCGACGATCAGCGCATGCGCTTCTTCGACCGTCGGCGGCGGCAGCTCGTCGCCAGTCGCGAGAAAATGCTCGATTTCGCGAAAGATCCACGGCCGCCCTTGCGCCGCGCGGCCGATCATCAGCGCATCGGCGCCGGTCAGCGAAAGCACGTCGCTTGCGCGCCGCGGCGAATCGATATCGCCGTTCGCGACGACCGGAATGCGGACTGCCGCTTTGACGGCGCGGATTGTTTCGTAATCCGCGGTGCCGCCGAATGCGCACGCACGCGTGCGCCCATGCACGGCGAGTGCGGCGATTCCCGCTTGTTCCGCCATCGTCGCGATGGCGACTGCGTTGCGCGTTTGCGGCGTGGGTCCGGTACGAATCTTGAGCGTCACCGGAACGTCGACGGCAGCGACGACCGCCGCGACGATCGCTGCAGCGAGGGGCTCGTTCGAAAGCAACGCCGAACCCGCGGCGACATTGCAAACTTTCTTTGCGGGGCATCCCATGTTGATGTCGATGACCTGGGCGCCACGCTCGACGCTATAGCGCGCAGCGTCGGCCAGCATCCGCGGATCCGCACCTGCGATTTGCACGGCGATGGGCGGAAATTCGCCACGATGGTCCAACCGGCGCCGCGATTTGTCCGTGTGACGCAACCGCGGATCGGCACCGACCATCTCGGAGATCGCGTAGCCGGCATGCAACCGTTTACACAGTTGTCGAAACGGCCGATCGGTGACACCCGCCATCGGTGCGACGACAAGAGCGTTCGAGAGAACGTACGGACCGATGCGCACGAATCGACGGGAAAGAGATGGACGAGGACGACGCGGATGACGAACGACGCTAATTATACCTCGCACCCATCGTGCATTCGCAACGCGTGGGCCGACGAACGGCGATGTTTCGCGGATCGATTGCGCCCACAGAAAAGGGCGACGCGCGAACGCGCCGCCCTTTTCGACCTGTTCATTCATCCGCCAAGTCGCCGTTATCACATGATTCGCTGTTTCAATCGATCGAGCGGACTTCGCCGATAATCACTGACCCTTCATGTTTCCCGCGCCCATGTTGCCGGGTTGCACGTCCGTTCCCGATTCCGTCGGAAGCGCTGACGAATCGACGTTGCCGGTCAGCTCACTGACTTGCGCCGGTGTCAAACCCTGATTGTCGGGATCGATCGCCTCCCAGCGGGCACGCATGCCATTGAGATAGAGACCGCGGCTTCCGCTCTGGTCACGAGCGGCGTCCCAACGACGACCCATCTCGTCGAGAAAAGCGTCTTCGCGGATGACGCCGCTGTTTTGCGCGGCCGTAGCGTCGGCCCAGCTATGGAACGTCGCGCTATCGCCGTTTTGCACCGTGGCGATGGTATCGCCGCTTTGCAGCGTGTAGCGATCGCCGTGCGACCATGCCGGCGTTGCAGCGCCCGCGCCGACCAGCGACGCGACCGCGATGACTCGCACCCAATTGCCAATCCTCATAGCCATAGCTCCTTGACAAGTTACTGCGGCCGAATCGCAGTGCAAGTTGGCGTACAGCACGGACACCGCGCCGTATGCTCGATTGGCCGCAGCAAACGATTCGCCCGCTCCTTCGTCAACCAAACTGAGCGAACCGAGCGGGCGCCTGAAAACCTATTGTCCGCGGACGACTTCGCACACGCTGTCGGCCCACACGGGCGATGGCGTAGGACGAGTCCGATTCGGCGGATTACAGCGGACGCGCAGGCGCGCGCAACAAAGCGCTAATGGCGTCCGAACAACATCGCGCGGGCGAACGCGCGTTTGGCCATGGGTACGGTGTCGAGCGCCGTAAGGGCAAAGCCACGCGTCCAACGCACGATCGGAAGATCGGTCCCGAACACTTGCACGAGTCGATGCGTGAATGCGATGCCCGACAGCCGGTCGGTTCGCCGGCGTTTGGCATATGCTTCGAGCATACGCGCCTCCCCCAGCCGTTCCCGCGGCGTGTCGATGATCAACTGCGCAAGCTCGAACGCATCGCGCATGCCGAGATTGAAGCCTTGACCGGCGACGGGATGTAACGACTGCGCAGCATTTCCGATCACGGCGACACGCGTGCCAATCGTGGGGCGCGCGACCTCGAGCGCCAGTGGAAAGGCGCGCCGCGCACTCACTCGGGCGAAGCGCTCGACGCGGCTGCCGAAATGCGCGGCGAGCGCATCCAGAAACGTATCGTCAGGAAGCGCAAGCACGCGTTCTGCACTCGCGGGCGCCATTGTCCAGACGACGCCGTAGCCGTCGCCTTCGGGAAGCAATGCCATCGGTCCATCGGGCGTGAAGCGCTCGAATGCCCGGCTGTCGTGCGAGCGTCCCGACCAAACTTTGGCGGTGACGGCGACGCGACCGTAATCGATTCGATCGCGGTGAATGCCTTCGACGCGCGTTCCGGCGCCATCGGCAACGGCGGCGAGTCGCGCGGTGATGCAGTCCGCACCCGTGCGCGCCAGATCGACGGCGGCATAGGCCGGTGTACCGCCGACACGCTGCGCGGTTGCCTCAAATTGAATGGCGATGCCGGCGGCCTGGAATGCCGTATCGAACGCTGCTTGGAGGGCGCGATAAGGCACCACATAGCCGAGCGCGGGGAGCCCCTGATCCGACGCCTCGAGACAGGTCATGCCGAAACCGCCGGCTTGCGAGATGTCGATCGCCGTGATCGGCGTGACGGCGTCTCGGTTCGCCGCCAGCCGCGGCCAGACATCGAGACGTTCGAGAATCAGGCGCGCGCCGTGCGAGAGGGCGAGCGAGCGATCCGTCCGAAACGGCGTGCCGGCTGCGCGCGCGTCCAGAACGACGAGATCGAGACCCGCGTCGCGGAGCGCGAGCGCAAGCGTGGCGCCCACCGGACCCGCGCCGACGACAACGAGATCGTGCAACATCGCGCGAGCCGCGCGCTAGCGCCTGCAGGCTGCCACGACGTCCGCGACGGTCTTCGGCGTCGCCGCCGTCAAATTTTCGGTTCCGGTCGCCGTCACCAGCACATCGTCCTCGATGCGTACGCCGATGTTCCAGTAGCGCTCCGGCACATTGTCAGCCGGACGGATGTACGCGCCGGGCTCGACCGTCAGCACCATGCCGGCCGTCAGTTTTTGCGATTCACCCTTCACTTGATAGAGCCCCGCATCGTGCACGTCCATGCCGAGCCAGTGTCCGGCGCGATGCATGTAGAACTGCTTGTACGT
>DASXPO010000230.1:0-24053 GCA_036493535.1 Casimicrobiaceae bacterium | reverse complement strand
TTGTCCGGAACGATGGCCATCAGCGAGACGGTCTTGAAGGACGTTGCGTTGATGACGTTCGACGAGATCAACGCAAGCGGCGGCGTGATGGGTAAGAAGATCGAGCCCATCGTCGTGGATCCCGCATCGAACTGGCCGCTGTTCGCCGAGAAGGCGCGTCAATTGATATCGCAGGACAAGGTCGCCGCCGTGTTCGGCTGCTGGACATCCGTGTCGCGCAAATCGGTCCTCCCGGTGTTCGAGGAGACCAACGGCCTGCTGTTCTATCCGGTGCAGTACGAAGGAGAAGAGCTCTCGAAGAACGTGTTCTACACGGGCGCCGCGCCTAACCAGCAAGCGATTCCGGCCGTCGAATACCTGATGAGCAAGGAAGGCGGCGGCGCGAAGCGTTGGGTCTTGCTCGGCACGGACTATGTGTATCCGCGTACGACGAACAAGATCCTGCGTGCGTTCTTGAAGTCGAAGGGCGTCGACGAAAAGGACATCGACGAGAAATACACGCCGTTCGGTCATTCCGATTATCAAACCATCGTTGCCGACATCAAAAAATTCGCGGGCGGCGGCAAGACCGCCGTCGTTTCGACGATCAACGGCGACTCGAATGTTCCGTTCTACAAAGAGCTCGGCAACCAGGGCTTGAAGGCAACCGACGTTCCGGTGGTCGCGTTCTCGGTCGGCGAAGAAGAGCTTCGCGGTGTCGACACGAAACCGTTGGTCGGACACCTGGCGGCGTGGAATTACTTCATGTCGCTCAAGAATCCGGAGAACGACGCGTTCAAGAAGAAATGGGCGGCATACGCCAAAGCGAAGAAGTTGCCCGGCGCCGACAAGCCGCTGACCAACGATCCGATGGAAGCCACGTATATCGGCATCCACATGTGGAAGCAGGCCGTCGAAAAGGCGAAGAGCTTCGAGCCGGACAAGGTGATCGCGGCGATGGGCGGACAATCGTTCAAGGCGCCGGACGGATTCACCGTCATGATGGACGAGAAGAATCATCATCTGCACAAGCCCGTGTTCATCGGTGAAGTGAAAGGGGACGGGCAGTTCAACGTCGTCTGGAAAACGAAGGGCCCGATCAAGGCGCAACCGTGGAGCCCGTTCATCGCCGGCAACGACGTGAAGAAGGACGAGCCGGAGAAGAAATAGATCTGCTCTGTTGTCATTCTGAGGCGAAGCCGAGGAGTCTGCTGACGTTCGCCGTTAAAAGCAGGTCCTTCGCTTCGCTCAGGATGACGGCGCGTGGTGCTGTCACTCCGCTCGGGACGACAACGTGATACGAATTCCGCGATTCCAAGGTAACGTCCTGTTGTCTCGCCTGCTATGCACGCTCTTCGTGGTCACCGTTGTTCTATCTGCGCACGCCGCGGCCATCGCGCCCGAAATCGTCAAAGATCTCGCGCTCGGCGAAGGCGATGCGCGCGCGAAAGCCATCGCAACCATCGTCTCGAGCGGCGATCCGGCGGCGCAGTTGCTGTTGGAGGCGATGCAAGACGGCGACGTCAAGACCGCGGCAGACGAGCGCGTCTACCTGATCAAGGGTGAAGAGGCGCTCGATCTGCTGACGGGCAAGACGGTCAAGCCTGTTCCGGACAATCTCGACGACGTCGTCGTCAACAATCGGCTGCGACGTGAACTGGGAATGGCGATTGCCGCGCTGAAGCTTTCGTCCACCGAGCGGGACGTGCGCCTGGCGGCGGCGAAAGAGTTGCAAGGCGGCGCCGACGAAACGACGCTGCCGGCGATTTCCACCGCGCTCTCGAAAGAGAGCGACGCCGAAATCAAGGGTGTGCTCGCCCTGACGCAGGCGTCGGTCCAACTGTCGAGCGACGACAAGGTAACGCGGCTCGCAGCGGTACGCGAGCTGGCGCAAAGCGACAGCGGCAGCGTCAAAACGTTGTTGCTCGCGCTGCTCGAGCGTAAGAGCGGCGAATACGTCGAGCGCGACGCCGAAGTTCGAGCGGAGGCCGAGCGTTCGTTGCGCAGTGTCGAGCAGCGGCTTTCGACCGGCGAGATGGTGGCGCGGGTGTTCAGCGGCATTTCGCTCGGAACCATTCTGTTGCTCGCTGCACTGGGGCTTGCCATCACCTACGGCTTGATGGGCGTCATCAACATGGCGCATGGCGAGCTGATCATGATCGGCGCGTACGCGACATACGTCGTACAGAACCTGTTCCGACAGCACTTTCCGCATGCATTCGATGCCTATCTGGTGTTCGCGATTCCGGTCGCATTCGCCGTTTCGGCGATCGTCGGCATGGTGCTCGAGCGCACGGTGATTCGTTTCCTGTACGGCCGCCCGCTCGAGACGTTGCTTGCGACATGGGGCCTGTCGCTGATCCTGATCCAGTCGGTGCGCACGATCTTCGGCGCGCAAAACGTACAGGTCGAGAATCCGTCATGGATGTCGGGTGGCGTCGCAATCATGACCAACGTCGTGCTGCCGTGGAGTCGCATCGGGATCATCGTCTTCGCAGTGGCGGTGCTCGCGTTGATGTGGCTTTTGTTGTCGCGCACACGGCTGGGTTTGTTCGTGCGCGCGGTCACGCAGAACCGTGGAATGGCGAGCTCGCTCGGCGTGCCGACGGCACGGGTCGATATGCTGGCTTTCGGTCTCGGTTCGGGGATAGCCGGACTCGCAGGCTGCGCGTTGTCGCAAATCGGCAATGTCGGGCCCGATCTCGGCCAAAGCTACATCGTCGACTCGTTCATGGTCGTCGTGCTGGGCGGCGTCGGCCAGTTGGCGGGGACGGTCTACGCAGCGCTCGGACTCGGGGTCGTCAACAAATTCCTCGAAGCATGGCAAGGCGCGGTGCTCGCCAAGATCGCCGCGCTCGTCTTTATCATCATCTTCATTCAAAAACGGCCGCAGGGATTGTTTGCGCTGAAGGGCCGCACCGTTGAAGCGTGAGATGGAACATCCCCCCACGCTCGCTCCGCTCGCTGCCCCCCAGGGGGCTGGTCAGTCGGTCGGGGCGGCCCTTCCCAACTGACAATGCCGCCCCTCGCCTTCGTGCCGCTGACAATTCCCGCAGGCGCCGCGCGAATCTCGCGCGTGCCTTCGTACTTTGTTTGGAGCGCGCTCGGCTTGGCGGCGGTCGTGCTGTTCGTCGTGTTTCCGATCGGCAATCTCGTCGTACCGGCCGGCAGCGCGCTGCACATCTCCGATTTCTGGGTCACGCTGATCGGCAAGATCATGTGCTATGCGATCGTCGCGCTCGCAATGGACTTGATCTGGGGCTACACGGGGATTCTTTCGCTTGGCCACGGTCTCTTTTTCGCGCTCGGCGGCTATGCGATGGGGATGTACCTGATGCGCTCGATCGGACACGAAGGCGTCTACCAAAGCGATCTGCCGGATTTCATGGTCTTCCTCGATTGGAAGGCGTATCCGTGGTACTGGAGCTTTACGCAGCATTTCTGGTATTGCGCGCTGCTGGTCGTGCTGGTGCCGGGATTGCTTGCGTTCGTGTTCGGCTACTTTGCGTTCCGCTCGCGCATCAAGGGTGTCTACTTCTCGATCATCACCCAGGCACTCACATATGCGGCGATGCTCTTGTTCTTCCGTAACGACACCGGGTTCGGCGGCAACAACGGCTTCACCGATTTCAAACGCATTGTCGGATTCCCGATTACCGCCCCCACGACGCGAATGGGGCTGTTCGCGATCACCGGCGCAGCGTTGCTGGGATTTCTTTTGCTTGCTCGCACGATTGTCCGCTCGAAGCTCGGTCGGGTGCTGACGGCGATCCGCGACGCCGAGACTCGGGTGATGTTCTCGGGCTACAACCCGCTTTACTTCAAGCTGTTCGTGTGGACGCTCTCGGCAGTGATTTGCGGCATCGCCGGGGCGTTGTACGTTCCGCAGGTCGGCATCATCAATCCGAGCGAGATGTCGCCGGCCAATTCGATCGAAATCGCGATTTGGACGGCCGTCGGGGGACGCGGCACACTGATCGGACCCGTGCTCGGCGCGGCGGTGGTCAACTTCGGCAAGAGCTGGTTCACGCAAGCGTTGCCCGAATACTGGCTGTTCGTCCTCGGGCTGTTGTTCATTCTCGTCACGCTGTTTTTGCCGCGCGGAATCGCGGGGCTGTGGCTGCACGGGAACGACGGCAAAAGCGCGCGTCGTTTTTCGCGGTTCCGCGAATCCGGCGAGTCAAAGTCGTGACAACCGGCCTTCTTTCGAGCGGCGCGGGCGATCGCAGCGGCGGCATCGGCGCGGGTCGCGTCATGACGTCGGGCCTCGATATCAGTCATCGCGGAATTCTTTATCTCGAATCGATTTCCGTCAGCTTCGACGGTTTCAAAGCGCTGAACGATTTGTCGCTGACGATCGACGCCGGCGAGCTTCGCTGCGTCATCGGACCCAACGGTGCCGGCAAGACGACGATGATGGACGTGATTACCGGCAAAACCGAGCCCGACAGCGGCACGGCGTTCTTTGGACAGACGATCGACCTGACGCGCCTCACCGAGCCCGAGATCGCGGATATCGGCATCGGCCGCAAATTCCAGAAGCCGACGGTGTTCGAGCGGCACACGGTGTTCGAGAATCTCGAGCTCGCGCGCAAGGCGAACAAGCGCGTATGGCCGACGCTCACTGCGAAGCTGGATTCGGCTGCGCATGGCCGGATCCTTTCGATTCTCGACACGATCAAGCTGAGTGCCGAGGCCAAGCGGCCGGCCGGCCTCCTGTCGCATGGACAGAAACAGTGGCTCGAGATCGGCATGCTGCTGATGCAGGAGCCCCAGCTCTTGCTGCTGGACGAACCGGTCGCCGGAATGACCGACGACGAGACCTTGCGGAGCGCCGAGCTCTTTCTTTCGCTCGCCGGCGATTACACGCTGGTCGTTGTCGAGCACGACATGGACTTCGTCGCGCGCATTGCCGATCGCGTCACCGTGCTGCACGAGGGCCGCGTCATCGCGGAAGGCTCGATGCAGCAGGTGCAGCAGGACGAGCAAGTGATCGAAGTCTTCCTCGGCAGATGACGATCGTCTCGCAATCCTGAACATGCTCCGGGTCGCGCATCTCAATCAATACTATGGCGGCAGCCATATCCTGCGCGACGTCGAGTTCGAGGTCCCCGACGGCCAGTGTACGACACTACTCGGCCGTAACGGCGTCGGGAAGACGACGCTTCTCAAGTGTCTGATGGGTTTGCTGCCGATCCGCTCGGGCGACATCAGCTTAAGTGATAGGAGCATCGCGTCGTTGCCACCGTATTCGCGTGCGGCGCTCGGCATCGGTTATGTGCCGCAGGGCCGCGAGATCTTTCCGCGCTTGACCGTCGGCGAGAATCTCGAAATGGGACTGGCCACGCACAAGAAGTCCGCCGGCGTTCCGTCGTTCATCTTCGAGATGTTCCCGGTGTTGAAAGACATGCTCGGACGGCGCGGCGGCGATTTATCCGGCGGTCAGCAACAGCAGCTCGCGATCGGCCGCGCGCTCGCGATGCGCCCGAAGTTGCTGATTCTCGACGAACCGACCGAAGGCATTCAGCCGTCGATCATCAAAGATATCGAGCGCGCGATCCGCAAGCTCACATCGGGCGGCGAGATGACGATCCTGCTCGTCGAGCAGTATTACGACTTCGCAAAGTCGCTCGCCGATCGTTACGTGGTGATGTCACGCGGCGAAGTCGTCGCGCGAGGCGAGGGCGCGAACATGGACGCGGACAACGTCCATCGCTTTCTCGCGGTATAGCTGTTGGGTCAGTTGAAGCGACTGCTTCGATGCTGCACATCGTCGAGCGCACGCTCCAGCAGCGCAATCCGGGCGTCCTGCGCGGCGATCCGCGACTCCAGCGACTTCACTTGATCGGCGAGCGCCTTGATGGCGGTGATCGTTGCATTCTCCGCATCGCCGCGACTCGGAGGCGGCGGAAAGTTGTCGGGTTCGCTACGCGCGGTCCCGAATGTTTGCGCCAGTGGACCTATTTCCGGCGGCGATTCGGCGACCGGGACGCCGTTCGGCGTATCGGTGTCGGCGGCCGGTTGAAATTCGCCGACGGGCATGGCCGACGCAGAGTCCCCGAACGCCGCGGTCTGTCCGACCTCGGCGGAGCCGAGGGCGGCGGTCAGCACGGCCGCCTGCAACAGCACGAACACGATGCGTGGAATCGGGCGGTACATGGCCGCCTACGATAGTCGGCCGACATCGCCCTCGGCAGACGCCCGCGGCTGATTCCGAGGTAGGCGAAGTCCGACGCCGCTATTCGGAGTCGTGCGCTATTCGCGGCTGACTGTCTTGACGAGTGGGTGAATGTCGTCGAAGTGGGTACGAAGACGAAGCAGTTCGGATCGGACACCTTGCGGAAAACCTTGCCGTCCGCCGCGGCGGTCGATCAAGAGATCGAACATGCATTCTCGATAGGCGGCCGGATCGCTCCACGCCTGCGCCAGCATGTTCGCGATTCGCGGAAATCGCCTTAGCAACTCGAGAGGCCGAAACTCGCTCGGAAGAGCGGCAATCCATTTGAACGTCGCCGGGAACGGCTGGTCGGCGGGCACGGCTTTGCGTACGTAAGTGACTTTAGGTTTTGCGCCCGAAGGCCCCGGTTCGTCCAATGCCGTGGGCGCAGCCGAAGGGCGTCGGCTGATATCGCTGACGTTGACATCGCTGGGCACGTCTTCCCGCAGCTTTCGATAGACGGACATGTCGATTACAAGACTGCCGCTGTAGGGCAACCCCTCGCTTTGGCAAAGCACACGCCTTCAAGGGGTGCAAGTTGCAAGCCAGCGGAAACAAACGGTCGGCCGCGGTCAGGGAATGCGCTGCCGTTCGAGCAATGCGTTTGTTCGCCGAACCTCGATGATCAACTCGCGTAGCAGGGGCTTGGTGCCAAACAATGCGAACGGCAGAGCGATCCACGCAATCGCGAGAATGATGCCGAACGCAACAACGGCAAGCCAGACGAACGGTGCGGCAGTTCCGAATAGGTCCATCGAAGTCCCCCGACGTGTGTGCACGGTTCGACCGGAGGCCGGCGCGGATCGTTCGAATCAACTCGAAATGGCTTCTAGAGTGGGCCCGCCTGGGATCGAACCAGGGACCAAACGATTATGAGTCGTCTGCTCTAACCGACTGAGCTACGGGCCCGCGATCGACTGCGCGCGTCGGAAGAGAGAATGAAGCGCAGCGGCGAATGAGCGGCGTCAGGGCGGCGCGATTATAGCCGATGCATTGTTCTCGCCGGAGTTGGGCCGGGCGCTACAATTTTCCATGCACCATTACTTGCGGCCGCTTTTCGCGCCACAGTCCGTCGCGCTCGTCGGCGCATCCGAGCGGCCCGGGTCGCTCGGCCGTATCGTTTACGAAAATCTGCTCGCCGGCGAATTCAGCGGCGATATTTACGCGGTCAATCCGAAGCACTCGCGCATCCTCGCGCAACCGGCGTTCGCCTCGCTCGACGCGATCGGACGCTCGGTCGATCTCGCGATCGTCGCGTCGCCGCCGGAAGCGGTCGCCGACATTCTCGCTAACGTAGCCAAGGTGCCTCAGGCGGCGATCGTGATGAGCGCGCCGACGCGATACAAACGACAGGACGCGGCCGCCTGGACGCGCCGCATCGCATCGATCGCGGGCAAACGAAAGATCAAGCTGATCGGTCCCGGCGCACTTGGGGTCATTCGCACCGACATCGGTCTCAATGCGACGTATTGCGCGCCGGTTGCGCACCGCGGGCGCTTGGCGCTCCTTGCGCAATCGGGCGCTGTGAGCGCGGCGATGCTCGATTTTGCGGCGCCGATGGGCATCGGCTTTTCCTCCGTGCTTTCGTTCAGCGCCGGCATCGGTGTCGGCTTCGGCGAATTGCTCGATTTTTTGCTGCTGGACGCCGCCACCGACGGGATCCTGCTATATATCGAAGACACGGGCGACGCACGCGCGTTCATGTCCGCGTTGCGATCGGCCGCCCGCACGAAACCGGTGGTGGCGTTGAAAGCCGGGCGATCGCAGGAAGATCAGCAGCAGCCTTCGCACGACGCCGTGTTCGACGCTGCGCTGCGCCGGGCCGGGACCGTTCGCGTGCAGACTTACACGCAGCTTTTCGCCGCGTCGCGGATTCTCGCCGTCGGGCGCATTCCGGAGGGCAATCGACTCGCGATCGTCTCGACCGGACATGGACCCGCGCTACTTGCCGCAGACAGCGCGTCGGAGCGCGGTGTCACGCTCGCGAAGCTCACGTCAGCCAGCGTTGCGGCGCTCGATAAAATTTTGCCGCCATTGAGCGCGCCCGCGAATCCGGTCGACGTACGCGGCGATGCGCCGCCCGCCCGCCTGGCCGCCGCAGTCGACGTGGCGTTGTCGGATCCCAATGTCGACGCCGTTCTCGCACTCCATGTCGCAGGTCCTGCGACATCTGCGACCGATTCCGCTCGTGCCGTGGCGGATGTCGCGCGCAAATCGCGAAAACCGGTGTTCGGGGCGTGGCTTGGGGCAATCGATCGACACGAAGCCGATGCGGCGCTCGATGCAGGCAACATTGCGAACTTCTTTACTCCGGAGACGGCCGTCGAGGCATTCTCGTTCCTTGCGGCTTATCGCGCGAATCAACGCTGGCTGCTGGAGGTTCCCCCGTCGCAGCCGATGCCCGACCTGCCGGACCTCGATGCGGTTGAGCGCATTCGCGAGCGTGCAATGCGAGCGCGCAAAGCGCGACTCGATAACGCCGATTTGGCGGCGCTACTCGCGGCTTTCGGAATTCGAGCGCTGCCGGCCATCTTGGTCGAGACGCTTGCCGAGGCGGAAGCCGCGGCGGCCCGACTTCGATTCCCCGTGACGCTCACACTCGATACCGATTCGCGCCACGCGATTTCGCTGCGCGGAGTACGAACCCGCGCTCAGCTCGCCAAAACATGGGCGGCGCTTCATCTCGAAGGCTCCGCACACGATCGAGAATCCGCGGCAGGCCGCGTGATCGTGCGTCGGCAGGTTGCGCGTGACGGCGCCAGCGCATTTGCGATCGGCGTCGCAGCCGACCGTGTATTCGGGCCCGTGATCAGCCTAGCCGCAGGCGCATACACGCCGGCGCCACAGGCGAGCGCGGGGCGTGCGCTGATGCTTCCGCCGCTCAATGAAAGTCTCGCTGCGGATCTGATGCAGGCAGCCGTAGCCTCGATTCGTGCCGACAGTGTCGCGGGCGAATTGGAACAAGGCGCCGTGCAACGGGTGCTGTTGCGGGTCTCTGCGCTCGTGTGCGCGCTTCCATGGGTGCGTGCGCTCGAGCTCGATCCGGTCGTCGCGATCGATGGGGACGCGCAAGTCCTGGATGCGCGAATCGTCATCGATCCGAAACAGCAACCGACGCCCGGCTACGGGCACATGGCCATCCATCCGTATCCGGTCGAGTTGATCGGCACGATTATGCTGCGCGACGGCACGATAATCACGATGCGGCCGATCATGCCCGAAGACGCCGAACGCGAGCGGCGCTTCGTCCAGGGTCTGTCCGACCAATCGCGTTACTTTCGTTTTTTCTATCAACTGCACGAGCTGACGCCCGCGATGCTCGCACGCTTCACGCAGGTCGACTACGACCGCGAACTCGCGCTCGTGGCGCTGGCGCCGGGCAGCGAATCGATCATCGGTGTAGCCCGCTACATCGTCAACCCGGACCACGAGAGCGCCGAATTCGCGATCGTCGTCGCCGATGAATGGCAGGGTCGCGGTGTCGCGCGCCCACTGATGGAGCATTTGATCGCGTCCGCGAGGCGCCGCGGTCTCGCGCGCTTGCAGGGCGCTGTCCTCAAAACCAACCAGAAGATGCTTCGATTTACGAAGGCGCTCGGGTTCAGCGCGTACGACGACCCGGAGGACCGCGAGCAAGTCGTCGCGGAGCTTGCGCTCTGAGTCGCTGCTTGTAGAATGATCCGATGAAAATCCTATTTGCCACCGATGGTTCCGCGATTGCGCTGTCCGCGCTCAAGAGTTTGATCGATCGATTCGATTGGTTCCGCGGACCGGTCGATTTCACGCTCGTGACCGTGCATCCTGCGTTGCCGTATCGGCGCGCGGCGTCGTGGGCGGGCAAGGATGCGATCGCCAAGTATTACGAAGAGGAAAGCGACGCGGCGTTGAAGCCGTCGATCGAGGAGCTGACGCGAAGGGGCATTGCGCATCGAACCGAGATGCGCGTCGGCGACCCTGCACCGATGATTTGTGCGACGGCGCGTGAAGGCGCCTTCGATTTGATCGCAATGGGCACGCAGGGCCACACGGCGCTCGGGACGTTGATGCTGGGATCGGTGTCGGCAAAGGTTCTCACCGAAGCACCGGTTCCGGTGTTGCTGCTCCGCTGACGCAGCGGACGGCGCTCCCGTCCATCGAGCACGTGGCGTTTCGATGGAACCGATCCGCACCGACATTCCCGCGCGACTGGATCGGCTGCCGTGGAGCCGGTTTCACTGGCTCGTCGTCTTTGCGCTCGGCGCGAGTTGGGCAATCGATGGGCTCGAGGTCACGCTGACCGGCGCGGTCAGCGGCGTGCTTCAAAATCCGGCGACGCTTGGCCTCGATAGCGAGCAAATCGGCGGACTCGGTTCTTTCTACCTGGCCGGCGCCGTGATCGGGGCGCTGGTCTGCGGACATCTCACCGATCGTCACGGCCGTGCGAAACTGTTCTTCGCGACGCTCGCCGTCTATCTCGCGGGAACGCTGGCGACCGCCTTCACGTGGGATTTTCCCAGCATGGCGGTGTGCCGCGTCATCACCGGATTCGGAATCGGCGGCGAATACGCGGCGATCAATTCGGCAATCGACGAATTGATTCCTGCGCGCGTCCGTGGCCAAGTCAACCTGACGATCAATGGAAGTTACTGGCTCGGCACGGCGCTCGGCTCGCTCGCGACGCTCGTTTTGCTGGACCCGAAATTTTTTCCGATCGATATCGGCTGGCGCGCCGGCTTTTTCATCGGCGCGCTACTGGGTTTCGCGGTGCTTTTCGCGCGCCGCTATGTGCCCGAGAGTCCGCGCTGGTTGACGATCCACGGCCAGCACGACAAGGCGATGCGCATCATCGCCGATATCGAAGCGCGGGCAACGGGACGAAACCAGGAGTCGCTTACTGAACCCGCCGACGTTCTGATCGTTCATCCGCGCCTGCACATCGGATTCCGCCGCATTGCGCAGACGCTGATCCGGGATTATCCGCGCCGGGCGTTGCTGGGCCTCGTGCTGATCGCATCGCAAGCGTTTCTCTACAACGCGATTTTCTTCACATACGCGCTCGTGCTGACGCGTTTTTATGAAGTGCCGCCGGCGGAAACCGGCCTGTATCTGCTGCCGTTCGCGCTCGGCAACTTTGCCGGACCGCTGTTGCTGGGTCGCTGGTTCGACCGCTGGGGTCGACGCACGATGATTGCCGGAACTTACGTCGTCAGCGCCATCTTGCTCTGGGTGACCGGTTGGTTATTCGCGCGCGGCGCGCTTTCGGCGGCGGAACAGACGCTGCTCTGGTGCACGATTTTCTTTTTCGCCTCCGCCGCGGCAAGCTCGGCCTATCTGACGATCAGCGAGATCTTCCCGCTCGAGCTTCGAGCGCTCGCGATTGCCCTTTTTTATGCGGCGGGGACCGCGATCGGCGGGATCGCCGCGCCCTGGTTTTTTGGTGTGCTGATCGGAAGCGGATCGCGCGAGGCGGTGTCTAACGGCTACGCGTTCGGCGCAATGCTGATGTTCGTTGCTGCCGTGGTCGAGGCGTGGCTCGGTGTCGATGCCGAACGCAAATCGCTCGAGCGAATCGCAGCGCCGCTGTCGACGCGAGTCGGCTGAAGCGCGCGGCCGAGAGCTACTCGCCCTCGAGAAAGCTCCGCAATTTCTCGCTTCTCGACGGATGCCGCAATTTCCTAAGCGCCTTCGCCTCAATCTGGCGAATCCGCTCGCGCGTGACGTCGAACTGCTTGCCGACTTCTTCGAGCGTGTGGTCGGTGTTCATCTCGATGCCGAAGCGCATCCGCAGCACCTTCGCTTCGCGCGGCGTCAGCGTGTCGAGGATGTCCTTGCAGACATCGCGTAGCGAAGCGTTCACCGCGGCTTCCGAAGGCGCGACGGTCGACTGATCCTCGATGAAATCGCCGAGATGGGAGTCGTCGTCGTCGCCGATCGGCGTCTCCATCGAGATCGGCTCCTTGCTGATCTTCAGGATCTTGCGAATCTTCTCTTCGGGCATCTCCATCTTCTCGGCGAGTGTCTGCGGATCCGGCTCGAGGCCGGTCTCCTGCAAAATCTGCCGCGAGATTCGATTCATCTTGTTGATCGTCTCGATCATGTGTACCGGAATGCGGATCGTGCGCGCCTGGTCCGCGATCGAGCGCGTGATGGCTTGCCGAATCCACCACGTGGCGTAGGTCGAAAACTTGTAGCCGCGCCGGTACTCGAACTTGTCGACCGCCTTCATGAGGCCGATGTTGCCCTCCTGAATCAGATCGAGGAACTGCAGGCCGCGGTTCGTGTACTTCTTGGCGATCGAGATCACGAGGCGCAGATTGGCCTCGGTCATCTCGCGTTTCGCCTTGCGCGCCTTCGCCTCCCCCGTCGACATTTGCTTGTTGATTTCCTTCAGGTCTTTCAAAGGAATCATCACGCGCGTCTGCAGATCGAGAAGCTTCTGTTGCTGCTCGACGATCGCCTGCCGGTATTTGGCGAGCTGCTCGCTGAACGAATGCTCCGCGGCGATCTCGCGATCGATCCAGCGGAGGCTCGTCTCGTGGCTGGGGAACGTCTTGATGAATTCGGGCCGCGGCATGCCGCCCTTGTTGACGACCAAGTCCTGAATCTTGCGTTCGATCTGACGGATGTTGTCGACTTCGGTGCGCACGCTGTCGCAAAGCTTCTCGACCATCCGCGCCGAGAAGCGGATTTGCATCAGCTCCGCCGAAATCTTCTTCTGCAAGTCCAGATACTTCGGCGCTTTGTGGCCGTCCTTCTGCAACACGCCGAGCATGCGCGTGAACAGGCGGCGGATCGTGCCGAACCGCTCCAGCGCAGCGACCTTCAAGCGCTCGAGATTCTCGCTTTCGATCACACCCGGATCGGTTTCGTCTTCGTCTTCCTCGATTTCCTCGGACTCTTCCTCGATCGCCGTCAACTCTTCGTTGAAGTCGAGGAGACCATCGACGACGTCGTCGATCTTGAGCTCGTCCTTGGCGATCTTGTCGGCGAGATTCAGGATTTCCTGGACCGTCATCGGGCAGGCGGAGATCGCGAGGATCATGTGCTTCAGACCCTCTTCGATTCGCTTCGCGATCTCGATCTCGCCCTCGCGCGTGAGAAGCTCGACCGAGCCCATTTCGCGCATGTACATCCGCACCGGATCGGTCGTGCGACCGAATTCGGAGTCGAGTGTCGACGCGGCGGCTTCGGCTTCCTCTTCGACGTCCTCGGCGGGAACCGTCGGCGTCGTCTCGGACATCAACAGCGTTTCGGCATCCGGTGCTTCGTCGTACACCTGAATGCCCATGTCGCCGATCATCGAAATGATGCCTTCGATCTGTTCGGCGTCGAGGATGTCGTCGGGCAGGTGGTCGTTGATCTCGGCGTACGTCAGATAACCGCGCTCCTTGCCGAGCACGATCAAATTCTTCAAACGGCGCTTCCGCGCTTCGACGTCGGCGGGGGTCAACTCGCGCGGCGCGATATCGCTGTGCTTACCGTTCTTGCCGTTCTTGCTTTTCTTTTGCGCGGCATCTTCGGCACGCTTGCCGGCGATTTTCGCGGCGATTTCGCCCGCCGACGGCTTGTGACCTGGGACGCCTGGCCTGGCGACTGATGCTGGAGGCGGTGCACCCTTGCCGTTCTTCTGCGAAGTGACGGCGGCCTTGACGGGCTTCGCCGTCGCCTTCACCTCCGGTTTGACGGCGGCGGGCTTGACGAGCGAAGCCTTGGCCTGCGGCTTGACGGCGGCCTTTCCTTTGGTAGCGGCGCGCTTGCTCCCGGACGTCGCGCGCGATGCGGCCGGCTTGCGGGGCGCGGCCTTCCGGCCCGGTTTGCGAGCCACAGGCTTGCGCGACGCCTTGCGATGAGCCGGCTTCGGCTTCGCCTTCGCCTTGGCGTGCGGTTTACGGGCGGTCTTCGCGGGTTTTTTGGCCATGGTCATCCTTGGTCGTCATGGCGCCGGCGGCAGGAGCCGACCGGTGGGCCGTCGTAACACTGTCTACGCTGGCCGCGCCATTGTTCTGGAAATGGGGGCGGCGCAACAAAACCTCAAATTATAGCAATGAAATTGGACATCTGTCCCGAACCGGTGTTCGTGCTAATGGACATTCCCCGAAGGCTCCGCTGGCTTGCTCGCGGGCATCGTCCGCCGAATCCACTCGAGCTGCCGCAGTCGTTGGGCTTCCTCGCCGGCCACCGGCGACCCGTCGGTCGCCGCGGCCCGACCGTCGCGGCGCGCCCATAGCCACCAGCGTTCGACGCCGTCACGAAATTGGGCTTCAGCGTGCTCTTCGGTGAGGCTCTGATCCTCGGCGGTCGCGAGCGCCGCGGCCAGGACCGGCTCGTAATCGGAGCTCGCGAGGCTTTGCATTACGCCGCTCGTCGAAAGCGGACCCTCGAATCGCGCACAAGCCTCGACCAGCACGGCAAAAGCCTGTCCCTCCGGGCTGCCGTCGGTCGCGGGAGGCAGGTCGTTCGACCTTGCCAAGTCAGGTTTGAGTAGGATGAACTTGATGAGTTCGCGCGTAAGCGAAGGGGGCCGCCTGATGTGAGCGCGCGCGGAGCTCGCGGACAAGCGGCGCGCCGGCTCCCCCGAACCCGTTGCGGATCCGAGCGGCGGGAGATCGTCTTCCGACAATCCGGTCATTTCGGCGAGCTGCCGGCGCATGAGCGCGCCCAGCATCGGCGCGGTAATGGCGCCAATCAACGGGCGTGCCGCGGTGAGAAACGCCGCGCGGCCCTCGGCATTGACCGGTGGATGCCGTGACGAAAGCTCGCTCAACAGGAACTCGGACAACGGCACCGCCGCGTCCACGGCGCGTTCGAACTCGCCCTTGCCGCGCTTGCGAATGTAATCGTCCGGGTCGTCGCCGTCGGGCAGAAACAGGAAGCGCGCATTTTTGCCGTCGAGCAAAACGGGCAAAGTGTTTTCGAGCGCGCGCCACGCGGCCTTGCGTCCGGCCGCATCGCCATCGAAGCAGAAGACGACGGTGTCGGCCATTCGAAATAGCTTTTGCGCGTGGACCGGCGTCGTCGCCGTCCCCAGCGTTGCCACCGCATACTCGACGCCATGCTGGGCCAGCGCGACGACGTCCATGTACCCTTCGACGACGACGACCTTGCCGGATCGGTGAATTGCATCGCGCGCGAGGAAGAGACCGTACAGCTCGCGCCCCTTCGAGAAGAGCGGCGTTTCGGGAGAGTTCAGGTATTTCGGCTCGCCTTGATCGATGATGCGGCCGCCGAAGCCGATGACGCGGCCGCGACTGTCATGGATCGGGAACATCACGCGATCACGAAAGCGGTCGTAGCGCTTTCCGCTGTCGCCGTTGACGACCAGGCCGGCTTGAACGAGCGTGTCGCTCGCGTAATCGGGGAAGGCCGCGTCAAGACTTTGCCAATCGTCCGGCGCGTAACCGACGCCGTAGCGGGCGGCGATCGTCCCGGTGAGCCCGCGGTTTTTCAGATAGTCGATTGCGCGCGGCGATGATTTGAGGTTGCCGCGATAGAACTTGGCCGCGGTCAGCAATACCGACCCGAGGTCGGCGACGGCTTCCTGGCGCTCCTTGTCGCCGGCGCGCTCGATCTTCGGCACTTCGAGGCCGGCGTCGCGGGCGAGCTCTTCGACGGCATCGGGAAACGATTTGCCGCCGTACTCGATCAGGAAGCCGACGGCGGTCCCGTGGGCGCCGCAACCAAAGCAGTGATAGAACTGCTTGACCGGGCTGACGGTGAAAGACGGGGTTTTCTCGCTGTGGAACGGGCAGCAGGCCTGATAGTTAGCGCCTGCTTTTTTTAATGGAACGTAACGGTCGATGACTTGGACGATGTCGACGCGGCCCAGGAGCGTCGCAATAAAATCGCTAGGAATCATCGACTTGATCGTTCTCGCTGGCGTCAGCGCCGAGTGCGACCGGACCGGTAAGCCCGGTCGCACGGACGCGACACACGGCAGGGAACGCTCGGATTATAGGCTCGGAGCGCGGATGCGGAAGGGTCGGCGGCGACGATTTTGCATGCCGCTCGTCGGCCCGCGGGATGGGACTCGGATCCGACCCCACTTCAGGCGGACAGCTTCGCCTTGACCTTGGCCGAGACCGCCGACAGGTCCGCGCGCCCAGCCAGCTCCGCTTTGAGCGCCGCCATAACCTTGCCCATAGCGGCGGGGCCGCCTGCCCCAGTTTGGGCCACTGCAGCGGCGATTGCGGCATCGATCTCGGCATCGGAAAGCTGCGCCGGACGATAGCCCTGCAGGACCTCGATCTCCGCACGCTCGGCGTCCGCCAAGTCCTTCCGATTGCCGGCGTCGAATTGTGCGACCGAGTCGTTGCGCTGCTTCACCATCTTGTCGATGATCGCGAGGACGTCGGCGTCGGACATGTCCTTGCGCTCGTCGAGTTCGCGCTGCTTGATCGCGGCGAGCAGGAGCCGGATCGTCGAGAGCCGCGCCGTTTGCTTGGCGCGGAGCGCGTCTTTCATGTCGTCGGTGATGCGAGATTTGAGTGACATTGAAGTGGCCCTCGGAAAGCAAAAGGGGCGATCGCGTCGCCCCTTTCATGTATTCGGCAAGTCGATCAGTAAAGCTTCGGCGGCAGCTGCTGGCTGCGGAGCCGTTTGTAGTGACGCTTGACCGCCGCGGCTTTCTTGCGCTTACGCTCGGATGTCGGCTTTTCGTAGAACTCGCGGGCGCGAAGCTCGGTCAGAAGCCCGGTCTTTTCGATCGTGCGCTTGAAGCGGCGCAGCGCGGCTTCAAAGGGCTCGTTTTCGCGAACGCGTACACTGGGCATGGAAGTCGATTGCCTTTCAACCGGTAGCTTGGGATAGCCGAAAAGTATAGCAAACGGCTCGTGACCGGGCAAGCCGGCCGACTGATTTCAACTTCCTGTCGTAACCATCGATGCGCGTCCTCGGTCTCGAGACTTCCTGCGATGAAACCGGCGTCGCCGTCTACGACAGCGACTGCGGTCTTCTCGCGCATGCGCTGCATTCACAGGTGGCGATTCACGAAGCGTATGGCGGTGTCGTGCCCGAACTCGCGTCGCGCGACCACGTGCGGCGCGTTGTTCCACTGACGCAAACGATTCTCGCGCAAGCGCATCTTGGACTTCGCGATCTCGATGCGATCGCTTATACGCAGGGTCCCGGACTCGCCGGTGCATTGCTCGTCGGCGCGGGGTTTGCCAACGCGTTGGCCTATGCGCTCGACAAGCCCGCGATCGGCGTCCATCACCTCGAAGGACATCTGCTGTCGCCACTATTGGCCGATCCCAAGCCGGCGTTTCCGTTTGTCGCGCTGCTGGTATCCGGCGGACACACGCAGTTGTTCGAGGTCGCGGGCGTCGGTCGATATCGATTGCTCGGCGACACGCAGGACGATGCCGCGGGTGAAGCGTTCGACAAGACGGCCAAGCTGCTGGGACTCGGTTACCCCGGCGGACCGGCGCTCGCACGCCTCGCCTCGCAGGGCCGTAAAAACGCCGTCAAGCTGCCGCGGCCGATGGTCGGATCCAACAATCTGGATTTCAGTTTCTCGGGATTGAAGACGGCGGTCGCGACGCTCGTTCGCCGGGAAGCGGGCGACGGCGAAGCGGCGCCATTGAAGGAAGCGCGCCAGGCCGATATCGCGTGCGAATTTCAGGCGGCGATCGTCGATGTGCTCGTCGCAAAATCGGTCGCGGCACTCGATGCGACCGGACACCGGCGCTTGATCGTCGCCGGCGGTGTCGGCGCCAATGTCGAGCTGCGCGAGCGGTTGAATGCCGAAGTCGCGCGACGCGGTGGCGCCGTGTTCTTTCCCGATCCGGTGTTCTGTACCGACAATGGCGCGATGATCGCGCTCGTCGGCGCGTTGCGGCTCGCAACGGGTTCCACCGCCGACTATGCGTTCACCGTGAAACCGCGATGGCCGCTCGAGGAATTGGCCGTGCCCATGTAATGCGCTGTCAGCGTCCCGATGTCAGCGTCTCGATGTCAGTGTCCAATGGGCCGCTCCGTGCCGGCCATCAGCTGCCGAATGTTGGTGCGGTGGCGCCAGAAGATCAGCGCGGCGATGACGATCATCGACCAGGACAGCAGCGCGTTGCCAAAAACGTAGAACGTACCGAGCGGTAGCAGGATCGCCGTGACGAGTGCCGCGAGCGAGCTGATTTTCAATCCGAACGCCAGCGTCAGCCAGATGACCACCAACACGAGCCCAAGTTGCCAGTGCAGCGCGAACACGATGCCTGCCGCGGTGGCCACACCTTTGCCGCCGGCGAAGTGATGATAGAGCGGATAGAGGTGGCCGACGAACACGGCGACCGCCGCCGCTGGCACGAGCCAATCGGGCGCATCGACGAGCGGCGCGAGAACGAGCGCAGCGTAGACGACGATGAAACCTTTGATGCCGTCGCCGATCATCGTCAGCAATGCGGCTGCCTTGTTGCCGGTGCGTAGCACGTTGGTGGCGCCGGGATTGCGCGAGCCGTATTCATGGGGATCCGGCAAGCCGTATGCCTTGCTGACGACGACCGCGAACGAGATCGATCCGATCAGATACGCGGCGACGACGATCAGCGCGGAGGCGAGCACGGGTTCGTTCGATGCGGTCGGGTAGAATCGGTCGGGATTCTAGAACAACATGTCTTGGGGTCCGTATCCTGAATGCCATTTTCATCCATGACTTGCGCGTCGAGACCAAGATCGGCGTGTACGAATGGGAGCGGCATATGCCGCAGACGATCCGGATCGATCTCGAATTCGGCTTGCCGTCGGCGCGTCCGTTCACCTCGGGAGAGTTTGCCGACGCCATCGATTACGCCGCGGTCGTCGCGCGAATCAAGGCATTGGCTGCGAACAATCCGCATCCGCTGGTCGAGCGCTTTGCCGAAAGCGTGGCGCAGCTCGTGCTCGTCGAATTCGGTGCGCCGTCGGTCAAGGTGCGGGTGGCGAAGCTCGCGCCGCTGCCCGGCGTGCGCGAGCTCGGCGTGATGATCGAGCGCGAGAACACTACATCTGTTTGAACAGGTGACCGAAGCTGCGACTGACGTCCAGTTGCTCTTCACGGCCCTTCAAATGCACGACCTGATTGCCGCGATAGTTCCGGCTGACTTGCGCGATCGCATCGACACGAACCACCGTGGCGCGATGGATTTGCCAAAACTCGTTCGGGTCCAGCCCATCGATCAGCTCCTTGATCGGTTTGCGGATCAGCGCCTCGTAGTTCTCGGTTTGCACACGCGTGTACTTGTTCATTCCGATTCCGGCGCCATGCCTTTGTCGGCGAGCTCCTTGCGCGCCTTGTCGTTCTTGGACAGATGCGCAAGTCCCATTCCGCGTAACACGTTCGCCGCTTTCGTGAACTGAACGTTGTCGTATCCGACGATCTCGACGCGGTTGCCCCACGGATCGAGAAAATCGAGAAACGGTCCGGGCACGATCGCCACGCCCGCTTCAACCAACGCCGTGCGAACCGCCTCTTTATCGTCGACGACGAGCCCGAAATGGCGTCCGTCATCCGCCGGCTGCTTGCGACCCTTCTGCAGCGCGACAAACTGATCGCCCAAATCGATGAACGCCATCGAAGCGGTTTTGCTTCGAAGCTTGAATTCGAACAGCCGGCCATAGAACGCGAGTGCGGCCTCGATATCACCGACTTCGAGCGCCACATGGTTGAAACCGACCATCCGGGCTTTTTTCAATTCGGACATGAGATCTCCAACGATTCGTGTCATGGGTGCCGCGGCGTTCAATATTCCGTCTGCGCAAGCAACGCCGCGTTGCCGCCGGCCGCCGCGGTGTTGATCGTCAACGTCCGTTCGACTGCGAAGCGGTACAGATAATGCGGCCCTCCGGCTTTGGGCCCGGTACCCGACAATCCTTCGCCACCGAAAGGCTGCACGCCGACGACGGCGCCGATCATGTTGCGGTTCACATAGACATTGCCGACACGGGCGCGTTCGACGATCCGCGCAATCGTCGAATCGATCCGGCTGTGCACGCCGAGCGTCAAGCCGTAGCCGAGCCCGTTGATCGCGTCGACCAGCCGATCGATTTCGCTCCCGCGAAACGTGACGACGTGCAAGATCGGGCCGAATACCTCGTGCGTCAACCGATCGAGCCGGTCGAGCATGACGAGCGTCGGCGGAACGAACGTGCCATGCGCGCAATCGTCCGGTAGCGCGACCCGGTAGCAGCGAAGGCCGGCGTCGCGTACCGACTCGACATAGCGCTCGAGCGCCGCGCGGGCTTCGTCGTCGATCACCGGTCCGACGTCGGTCGCCGCACGTGCCGGATCGCCGATCGAGAGCTCGTTCATCGCGCCCTCGATCAATTCCGTGACGCGAGGCGCGATCTCCTCTTGCACGCAAAGAACGCGCAACGCCGAACAACGCTGTCCCGCGCTGTTGAACGCCGAGAATACGGCGTCATTGACGACTTGCTCGGGCAATGCCGAGCTGTCGACGATCATCGCGTTTTGTCCGCCGGTCTCGGCGATCAGCGGAACGATCGGCTGCCGTGCCGCGAGCTGTCGCGCGATGAGACTCGCGACGTCGGTCGATCCCGTGAATGCGACGCCGGCGACTCTCGGATCCTTTACCAGCGCCGCGCCGACCGTTTCACCGCTTCCCGGCAACAACGCCAGCGCATCACCCGGTACGCCGGCATCGAGCAACGAACGGACGACGTGCGCGGCGGTGAGCGGCGTTTGCTCGGCCGGCTTCGCCGCAACCGCATTGCCCGCGGCCAGCGCCGCCGCGACTTGTCCGGTGAAAATCGCCAGCGGGAAGTTCCACGGCGAGATGCAGGCGAAGACGCCGCGGCCGCGCAAGGTCAGCATATTCGCTTCGCCCGTCGGCGAAGGCAGCGCTGCAGGAGCGGCGAACTCGCGCCGTGCGCCGACGGCGTAATAGCGGCAAAAATCAGCGGCTTCGCGCACTTCGGCGATCGCATCGCCGCGCGTCTTGCCGGCTTCGTGCGCAAGCAACGCGACGAAGGCATCGCGATCGCGCTCGATGATCGTCGCCGCGCGTTCGAGGATCTCGGCGTGCACAATGCCGCCGCGCGCATCCCAGGCACTTTGGCCCTTCGCGAGAACGCCGAGCGCTCGGTCGACCGTCGCGGCATCGGCATCGACGACCGTGCCGATTCGTACGCGCCGATCCGAAGGATCAAAGACCTCGTGCGGCGTTGTGGTCGAAGTTGTTCCCGACAGCATCGGTGCGGCCCGATAGGCGTGCCTCTCGGTGTCGGCAAGCGCCGCGTCGAGCGCGGCCATCGCGTCCTGGTCGGCGAGCGAGACGCCTTGCGAATTGCGCCGTTCGGCGCCATAGAGATCCACCGGCAATGGGAGCGATGATGCCGGCGCGAAGTTCCAGGCGCGTCCGCGCATGACCGGGTCGGCAACGACATCGTCGATCGACACCGCCGGATCCGCGATGCGATTGACGAACGACGTGTTGGCGCCGTTTTCCAGCAGCCGGCGCACCAGGTAAGGAAGCAGTTCCTGGTGACTCCCGACCGGCGCATAAACGCGGCAGGGATGGTCCTGGACGGCCGCGACTTGCGCGTACAGCGCTTCGCCCATTCCGTGCAATCGCTGAAATTCGAATTCGGTCACGTGCAGTGCGGCCGCCTCGTTCAACACCCACGCGATCGTGTGCGCATTGTGGGTCGCGAACATCGGATAGAGCAGCGAGCCCGACTCGAGCATTGCGCGCGCCGCCGCAAGATACGAGATGTCGGTGTGGGTCTTTCGCGTGAACACCGGATAACCCGACAAGCCTTGAATTTGTGCACGTTTGATTTCGGTGTCCCAGTACGCGCCTTTGACGAGGCGCACCGGAATGCGGTGGCGAGTCGCGCGCGCAAGCTCGGCGACCCAGCCAACGACCGGCCGCGCGCGCTTTTGGTACGCCTGCACGGCGAGCCCCAATCCCTCGTAGCCACCCAATACGGGATCGCGCCGTGCGCATGCAAAAAGCTCGAGCGACAGTTCGAGACGCTCAGCCTCTTCGGCATCGATCGTGATGCCGATCCCGGCCACGCGTGCCGCGCGTGCGAGGTCGACGATCACCGGTAGAAGCTCGGCGACGACGCGGCTGCGCTGGGAATATTCGTAGCGTGGATGGAGCGCCGACAGCTTGACCGAGATCGACGGCTGCGCATGAATCGGCGCATCGGCAGCGCGCACCCCGCTGCCGATTGCCGCGATCGCGTTCGCGTACGCCGCAAGGTAGCGTTTCCCGTCGGCCGTCGTGATCGCCGCCTCTCCGAGCATGTCGAACGAATAGCGAAATGCCGCGTTCGCGCCCTGGCGGCTCCGCGCAATGGCTTCGTCGATCGTGCGGCCCATCACGAATTGCTCGGCCATCATCTTCATGGCCTGGCGCAGCGCGACCCGCACCACCGGCTCGCCGGCTCGGGCGACGATGCGCTCGTACCAGGCCTTCGCATCGCGCGAGTCGCGCGTGTCGATGCGCGTCAACCGGCCGGTCAGCATCAAGCCCCACGTCGACGCATTGACGAGCAGCGAATCCGACGCGCCGAGGTAGCGCTCCCAATCGCCGCGCGAAAGCTTGTCGCGGATCAGCAGGTCGGCCGTGTCGACATCGGGAATGCGCAGCAGCGCTTCGGCCACGCACATCAGCAGAACGCCTTCCTCGGTGGACAGGTCGTACTGATGGAGAAACGATTCGACGCCGGCAATCGCTTGACGGCGTTCGCGCACCGCTTCGACCCACGTCCGCGCGCGTTGCGAAATCGAGGCGGATCGTGCAGCGTCAACCACCGCTTCCTCCGCGAGCCGCTCGACGATTGTGCGCTCGTCCGCGAGAAACGCCGCGCGGATCGTGGCGCCGTCCGGATCGCTCGGAAAAAGAGCAGGCGGCATCAGCGCAGGTGATTGAGGATGTCGATCGTCGTGAGCCGCAAGCGCTGGATTTCGTCGGTGATCTTGATCATCGACTCGCTGCTGTCCTCCAGCGTTTCGACATTGTCGCGCCAGGCCGTTAACAATTGGTCGGCTTCTTCCGGGCCGGGCGGCGGCAACACCTGCGCCACATCGTGGATCAGCGTGATCCGGCCCCAGCCGAGCCGCGGATCGCCCCGTACGCGGTCCTTTTGGAAATGCGCATAGTTGACGAGGATCTGCGTCTCGCCGAGATTCTTGAGCGTCTCGAACGCGGCCGCGCGCACGTTGTGATTGATCTCCGTCTTCTCATTGCGGTAGGTGTTGTAAGCCATGCCAGTCAACGCGACGATGACGCTCGTGATCGCGACAATATTGGCCCGCAGCTGCGAATAGATCGATTTGATGTTCATCGGAATTCCGGTTTTGCGAAGATTCACGCAGCCAAGCTTCGATGCGGATGCCGAATGGCATTGGCCGGCGATAGACCTCCGTCGAACCGGCCAGCGCTCGACCGGCCGTTGCCCATCACGGCGAACAGGTGCGTCGGCTTGATACGCCCCGCCGCAAGCTCCTGCTCATCCCGCTCGTGGACGCGGTCGATGAAGGCGCGATCCCATTCACGCTCGACCGAGAAGTTCGGTCCGAAGCTTCGCTCGACGAAGGGGTCGATCACGTTCGCGAAGGCCAGAAACGCATCGAATGAAAACCGCTCGACCAGAAGCGGAAGGATGTCCTGCGCGCGAATGCCTTCGAAGCCGTCTTTTGCGCAATCCCAATTCTCGAATGCGTCGAGCTGTAGAAAACGCTGCCGGTCATAGCGATAAGACGTCGGCAATTCGGCCCAATATTCGTTCACGATCGCCAGCGCCTCGGGCCAGCGCATGTGCCCGTTGCGGCCGATCATGTCGGAAACGATGAAGCGCCCGTGCGCCGGAAGTGCGCGCGCGATGTGGTCGAACAAAGGCTCGAGCGCGACCAGGTGATGCAACGAATGATTCGCGATCA
>DASXPO010000229.1:0-4501 GCA_036493535.1 Casimicrobiaceae bacterium | reverse complement strand
CCACCCCGATGTGCGGCGCATGCTGATGACGATGCGCGCATGCACCGAAGCGACGCGGGCGTTGGGCTACGTCACCGCGGCCGCGCTCGATCGCGCGCACCGTCATCCTGATGCGGACGTGCGCCGGAGCGAGTTCGCGTTCGCCGAGCTGATGATCCCGATCGTCAAGGGATGGAGCACCGAGGTTGCGCAGCGGACGACGCATCTCGGCGTGCAGGTGCACGGCGGCATGGGCTACATCGAGGAATCCGGCGCGGCGCAATACGTGCGCGATGCGCGCATCACGACGATCTACGAGGGCACGACCGCCATCCAGGCGAACGATCTCATCGGCCGCAAGATCGCGCGCGACGGCGGCGCGGCATTGAACGCAGCGATCGCGACAATGCGCGACGGGCGCCTCGCCCTTTCGGAAAATGGGTCGGACGATCTCGCGATCGTCGGCGCGCGTTTGCGCGTCGGAATCGACGCGCTCGACGAAGCCGCGCGCTGGATCGTCGCGCGCTACCGCAACGAGCCGCGCACCGTTCTCGCCGGCGCGGGCCCGTTTCTCGAGCTCGCGGGGATTGTCTGCGGCGGCGCCGCGCTTGGCCGTGCAGCGCTCATCGCGGCGAAAAAGCTCGCCGCTGGAGAGGGCGACGCGGCATTCTGGCGCGCGAAAATCGCAACGGCGCGGCATTTCGCCGACCACTGCCTGACGGCAACGGCCGGTCTCCGCGATACGGTGGTCGAAGGCGCCGGAAGCGTTCTCGCGCTCGCCGACGACGACTTCTAGGGAAAAGCCTTTCACGCGCACGGAGCGAACGGATGAAAGTATTGGTGACCTGCAAGCGCGTCGTCGACTTCAACGTGAAGGTTCGCGTCAAGGCGGATCAGAGCGGCGTCGACCTCGCGAACGTGAAGATGTCGATGAACCCGTTCGACGAGATCGCGGTCGAGGAGGCGGTGCGGCTCAGGGAAAAGGGCATTGCCACCGAGATCGTAGCCGTCTCGTGCGGCGTTGCTGCGTGCCAGGAAACGCTCCGCACGGCGCTCGCCCTCGGCGCAGATCGAGCGGTGCTCGTGCAAACCGACGCGGCGCTCGAGCCGCTGGCGGTCGCGAAGCTTTTGAAGGCGATCGTCGACCGCGAGAAGCCGCAGCTTGTCATCGCCGGCAAGCAGGCGATCGATGACGATTCGAACCAGGTCGGCCAGATGCTCGCCGCGCTGCTCGACTGGCCGCAGGGAACATTCGCATCGAAGGTCGAGATCGCCGGCGATCGCGCGCGCGTGACGAGCGAAATCGACGGTGGCAGCGAAGCGATCGAGTGCGCGCTGCCGATGATCGTCACCGCCGATTTGCGCCTGAACGAGCCGCGGTATGCGACGCTGCCGAACATCATGAAGGCGAAGAAGAAGCCGCTCGAGCTCATCGCGCCCGACACGCTCGGCATCGACATCACGCCGCGCCTGACCACGCTCAGGACGATCGAGCCGCCCAAGCGCACGGGCGGAGGCAAAGTCGCGAGCGTTCATGAGCTCGTCGCGAAGCTTCGCAACGAGGCGAAAGTGATTGCCTGAAACGAAAACGACATCATGACGACGCTGATTCTCGCCGACCACGACAACGCAAGACTCAAACCTGCCACGCTCAACACTGTCGCCGCCGCGCAGCAGATCGGCGGCGACATCCACCTTCTCGTCGCGGGGAGCGGCTCCGCGACGGTCGCGACGACGGCGACGCAGATTCCCGGCGTCGCGAAGGTGTTCCATGCCAATGATGCCCGCTTCGCCAAGCCGACGGCTGAGACGGTTGCCGCACTCGTTCTCGCGCACCTGCGCGCAGGGAGATACAGCCATCTGCTCGCGCCGGCGACGACGCTCTGCAAAGGCGTGCTGCCGCGCGTGGCGGCGCGCCTCGACGTGCAGCAGATCTCCGAAATCGTCGGGGTCGAATCTGCCGACACATTCGTGCGCCCGATCTACGCCGGCAACGCGCTGGCGACCGTGCGATCGAGCGACCCGGTCAAGGTAATCACCGTCCGTGCGAGCGCTTTCGACGTGGCACCGGCGAGCGGCGGCGCTGCCACCGTCGAATCCCTGGTCACCGATGTCGGCGCCGCTCTCTGCGAAGTCGTCCAGCAGTCGCTGTCGAAATCCGATCGACCGGACCTGGCAAGCGCGCGCGTCGTCGTCTCGGGTGGCCGTGCACTCGCGAGCGCCGAAAACTTCAGGCTGGTCGAAACGCTCGCCGCGAAACTCGGCGCAGCGGTTGGCGCGTCGCGCGCCGCAGTCGATGCCGGCTACGTCGGCAACGATATGCAGGTCGGCCAGACGGGGAAGATCGTGGCGCCCGATCTCTATATCGCGATCGGCATATCGGGCGCGATCCAGCATCTCGCCGGCATGAAGAACAGCAAGGTGATTGTCGCGATCAACAAGGACCCGGAAGCGCCGATCTTCGAGATTGCCGACTACGGTCTCGTCGGCGATTTGTTCGAGATCGTGCCACAGCTCGTCACCGAGCTTGGCTGATACGGATCAACGTACCGACATCATCGGGCGAAAGCATGAAGAACGCGAATGCCAATGCGCCGACGATCCTGATCGTGCCCGGGTTGCGCGACCACGTCCCCGAGCACTGGCAGACGCTGCTCGAGCAGAAACTGCCGAACGCCGTGCCCGTCCCGAGGATGCAGCAGGACAAGCTGTCGTGCGCAGCGTGGGTCGCGATGCTCGATGCGTCACTCGAGCGGATCGAAGGGCCGGTCATCCTGGTCGCGCACAGCGCAGGGGTCATGATCGTCGCACACTGGGCGCAGAAACATTCACGCGCGATCGAGGGTGCGCTGCTCGCGACGCCTCCGGATTTCGATTCGCCTCTGCCCGAAGGCTATCCGACCAAGGACGTGCTCGCGCAAAACGGCTGGCTCCCGATTCCGCGGGCGCCGCTGCCGTTTCGCAGCATCGTCGCCGGCAGCTCGAATGATCCGCTCGCGCGCGGCAACGCGGCGGAACTGCTCGCAGGCGCGTGGAGCGGTCGCTTCGTCGATCTCGGCAACGTGGGCCACTTGAATCCGGCGTCGGGATACGGCGATTGGCCGCAAGCTGAGCAATTCATTCGCGAGCTCGCACGATGATTGCTGAATCGCTCTTCGGGGGCAACGCGGGTTGGCGAAAGGATCTCGGACAGCGATCGAGCGGCATCCTGTTGAGCGTGACGGTCGCGATAGCATCCGCATTCATCGCCGATCATCGCGGCGGACCAACGTTGTTCTACGCGTTACTGATCGGCATGGCGCTCAATCCGGTCGCGATGGAGGGCCCCGCCAAGCTCGGCGTCGACTTCGTCGCGCGCCGCGTTCTCCGCTTCGGCGTTGCGTTGCTCGGCGCTCGCATCACGATCGACCAGATCGGCGCGCTCGGGTGGTTCAATGGAATGCTGATCGTCGTCGGCGTCGTCGCTACGATCGCGTTCGGAATTGCGCTCGCACGCGCGCTCGGGCTCTCGCTCCGCATTGGCGTACTGACCGGCAGCGCAACTGCGATCTGCGGCGCATCGGCGGCAATCGCGATCGCGTCCGTGTTACCCCGCGACGAAAAATCCGAGCGCGAGCTCATCTTTACGATCGCCGGCGTCACGGTGCTCTCCACCGTCGCGATGATTCTCTATCCCGCGATCGTCGGCGCCCTCGGCCTCAACGCAAGTCAGGCCGGAATCTTCTTGGGCGGCACGATTCACGACGTCGCGCAGGTAGTAGGCGCCGGGTACAGCGTGTCACCTGAAGCCGGCGATTACGCCGTGCTCACCAAAATGCTTCGCGTTGCGCTGCTGTTGCCGGTGGTGTTCGCGCTCACGCTGGCCATTCGCCATCGGCTGCAAGGCGTCGAACGCAGCGGCGATCCGCTGATACCCTTCTTTCTGATCGCATTCATGGGGCTCGTCGTCGTCGGAACTCTGGGCTGGATTCCAAAACCGGTTGGCGCAGCGCTGAACGAAATCTCGCGCGCCTGCCTCGTCGTCGCGATCGCGGCCGTGGGACTCAAGACATCGTTGCTCGAAATCAAGAAAGTCGGCGCGCGCGCAATCGTTCTGCTTGCCGTCGAGGCGGCGTTCCTGGCCGGCTTGGTGCTGGCGGCGCAGAGGATCGCGTAGCTGCGTCCGCCGAAGCGTCACCGATTGCCGTCAGAAGCGGAAATCAATCGCGCCGACGCGAGCCACTGGCGTTGAACTTGAGCTCCGAGTGCGCGTAACCAATGCGGCCGTAGATGTTCGTCGGCATCATTCCGATCAACACCGTCCTAAGGCGATGCGGCGATCGCGATGAGAATCCGCGCGTCGACGATCCTTGTTTCGAACGTATCAATCCGCAGCGCGGGAATACCGTTCACGCACCCGGTCTTGACGTCGTATCGCCAGTCGCAGCCGATGCATGACACGACGGTGTCCGTCAAAGTTCCCTCGGCAAGCGACGTTCCACAGCGAACGCACAAGTCGTCGATCGCGAACATTCGACCCTCG
>DASXPO010000228.1:0-3493 GCA_036493535.1 Casimicrobiaceae bacterium | reverse complement strand
CGATTCCAGTTGCGCCTCGAGGACGGCCGGATTCGTGCGATCCGTTCCCTCGACACGGACGTGCGCGATCAACGGTTCGGGACCGACGTGCAGTGGTTGCCGTTGCGCGAGATAGTCTCGATAAGCGTCAGGCGACAACCGGTACGGCTCGAGCGCCGGCGCCGCGGCGCGCGCAGCCTGTTCGCCGAGTTCCATGAATTGCGGCGCGGAGGTGAAATCGGCGAATGTCAGCGCGCCGAGATCGGGCGAGATCAGCACGTCGCGACCCTCGCGCAGCAATGCGAGCGATGCGCGAACATTCTGCTTGGTCAGGATATTGATCGTCTGCGCAGTCAAGCCGACGAGCGATTGCAACTGCTCCTGCGTCAGCAGCGGCGTTCCGATGTTGACGGCGATGACGACATCGGCGCCCATTTTCTTCACGACGTCGACCGGCAGATTGTCGACAAGTCCGCCGTCGCCGTAGATGCGCTCGTTCAACTCCACCGGCGCGAAAATGCCCGGAACCGACATGCTCGCGCGAAGCGCCAGATAGAGCGGACCGCGGTCGAACACGACCTCATCGCCGCTTACCATGTCGGTCGCGACCGCGCGAAACGGCGTCGGCAGCATGTTGAAATTGGTGACGTCGTCCGCGGGTCGCGTAAGATCGTGCAGATAGAGCTCGAGATTGCCGCCTTCGAGCGCGCCTTTCGAAAAGCGGATGCGGCCATCGCGATAGCCGAGCTCGATGGGGATCGGATAGCGCTCGTCTTCGTCCTTGCGCCGGATGTCGAGGTCGCGTCGCGGCGGCGTGTCGGAGAACAGCGTCGTCCAATCGATGCCGGCCAGACGATGCTCCATCTCAGCGGCGCCCATTCCAGTTGCCGAGAGACCGCCCACGATCGCGCCCATGCTCGTCGCGGCGATGAAATCGACCGGGACGCGCAACTCCTCGAGCACTTTCAGTACCCCGATGTGCGCGAGACCACGGGCGCCGCCGCCGGAGAGCACGAGCCCGATCTTGGGACGCGGCGCCGCAGCGGGAACGCTCGTCTGCGCCGACAGGGGACCTGATCCGAAAACCGCGAGCGCGCAAAAAAGCAACGCTGCTGCGAATGGAACAACGGGGCGCCGCGCGTTGTTCACCGGATTATGCGATCGATACGCATGGCGGACCTGCGGTGATTATAACGATGCTTCGCGCCGCGCGGACCGTTTGGGGCGGAGCCGCGCACCTGCTTGTTGCAGGCGTGACGATTGTTGCGGCCTCATCCGCGAGCGGCGAGTCGGTGGCGTACCGAATCGATCGTGAAGTCACTCAAGTCGAATATGTTGCGCGCGCGCTCGGCATCGTCGAAGCGCGCGGGCGCTTCACCGACGTCCGCGGAATGATCATTCTCGATCCCGAGGTGGCACAAGGCGATATCGATTTCGAAATCGACGCGCGATCGGTCGACAGCGGCTGGAGCCTGAGGGATGCCTTCGTGCGCGGCGAGCCGATGCTCGATGCGGTCCGGCATCCGCTGATTCGCTTCCGCTCCACGCAACTCGCTTTTCGGGACGGTCGCCTGGTCGCCATCGAAGGCATGCTGACGCTGCGCGGCGTGACGCAGCACGTTACGTTGGACGTAACGGGAATGACCTGCGCATCAGCGGATTGCGAAGCGCGTGCGCAAGCGACGATCAAGCGCGGCGCGTTCGGCATGGAAAGCTTCGCGCCCTTCGTCGGCGACGACGTCGAGCTGCAATTCGTCGTGGTCGCGCATCGGGTCCCTCAAACCATCACCGGGCGCTGAATTCCGGAGCGAGGCTACAGGACTCCTCAGCCGACGCGCGCCTGCATTCGCTTGACGGCCGCCACGAGTTCGCGCGTGATGCCGGGCTCGCGCACTGAATGACCGGCGTCGGGCACGATGATGAATTCCGCTTCTGGCCACGCACGGGCGAGCGCATCGGCGGTCAGCGGCGGACATACGATGTCGTAACGTCCCTGCACGATCGTGCACGGCAAATGGCGAATGCGCGAGAGACCTTCGATCAGCTGGCCTTCGGCCAGAAATCCCTCGTGGACGAAATAATGGGACTCGATGCGCGCAATCGCGAGCGCCGCCATATCGTCGTCGTGCCGCGCGACGCCGTCTCCGCGTGGCAGCAACGACGAGCACGCGCACTCGTAGCGGTCCCATGCGCGCGCCGCGGGGATGTGGATCGCGGGATCCGGATGCGTCAAGCGGCGGTAGTAGCTTTGCAGCACATCGTCGCGCTCCGGCGGGGTCAGATGGTCCACGAACGCGCGCCATGCTTCCGGAAAAATGTGGCGCATGCCATGCATGAACCACTCGATTTCGGCGCGCGCCGCCAGAAAAATGCCGCGCAACACCAGTCCCAACACACGCTCGGGATGCACTTCGGCGTACGCGAGCGCGAGCGTCGATCCCCACGATCCTCCGAACAGCAGCCAGCGATCGATGCCGAGATGCACGCGTAGCCGCTCGAGATCGCTGATCAGATGTGTCGTCGTGTTGTCGGCGATGTCGGCGACCGGAGCCGATCGTCCGGCGCCGCGCTGATCGTAGAGCACGATCCGCCAGAAACCCGGATCGTAGAAGCGCCGGTGATGCGGAAGACTGCCGCCGCCCGGGCCGCCATGGATGAAGACCAGCGGCACGCCGCCGTCGTTGCCGCAGACCTCCCAATGCATCAAGTGACGGTCGTCGAGCGGAAGCGTCCCGGTCGCGATCGGCTCGCACGGCCGATAGAGCAGCGCATCGACAGACTGGTTGCGAGCGGCGTCGGTCAAGTTACCAAACAATCCAAAAGAAACCGGTTCCTCGGCAAGTCCCTCGCTTCGCTCGGGATTCGCTTCGCTCCCTCGGGATCACCCAGGTCAACGTTTCCCCTTGTATGCGACGACCTTCTGCTTTTGCTCTCCCAGACCCTGGATGCCCAGCGTGACGGTGTCGCCGGCCTTCAACCACTTCGGGTCCGGTTTCATTCCGAGCGCGACGCCCGGCGGGGTGCCCGTCGTGATGATGTCGCCGGGAACCAGCGTCATGTACTTGGAGACGTCGGCAACGAGCGCCGCGACGCCGAAGATCATCGTCCGCGTGTTGCCGGTCTGCCGCCGCTCGCCGTTGACGTCGAGCCACATGTCGAGGTTCTGCACGTCCTTGACCTCGTCGGTGGTGACGAGCCAGGGGCCGGTTGGACCGAACGTGTCGCATCCCTTGCCCTTGCTCCACTGCGACGCGCTCCTCTTCAACTGGAAATCGCGCTCCGAAACGTCGTTGACGACGCAATAGCCCGCGATATAGCGCATCGCGTCCTTCGCTTCGACGTAGCGCGCGGTGCGGCCGATGACGACACCCAGCTCGACTTCCCAATCGAGCTGCGTCGAATCGCGCGGCGCCACGATGTTGTCGTTCGCGCCGACGATGCATTGCGGCGTCTTATAGAAGACGACCGGATTTTCCGGAATCGGCGCGCCGGTTTCCTTGGCGTGATCGATGTA
>DASXPO010000227.1:0-17850 GCA_036493535.1 Casimicrobiaceae bacterium | reverse complement strand
CGTCGTCGCTCGATGCCGATCGGCGCGAAACGTTCTTGAACCTGCTCTTCCGTCAATGCGAGCGTGAGCATACGGCGCTGATCTTCGCGAGCCACGATGCCGCGCTGGCGCCGTTGTTCGATCGCACGCTCGATCTCGCGCACACCAATCGGGTGGTGTCGGGCGTGTCGATAGAACGCCGATGATCGCTGCGCTCGCAATCAAGAGTCTTCGCAACCGCCGATTGACGGCGGCGCTGACGGTCGTGTCGATCGCGCTTGCGGCGGCGTTGTTGCTGGGGGTCGAGCGCATTCGGCAACAGGCGCGCGAAGGATTTGCCAGCACGGTCTCCGGAACCGACTTGATTGTCGGCGCGCGCAGCAGTCCCGTGCATCTGTTGTTGTTCTCGGTCTTCCGGATCGGCAATGCGACGAACAACATCCGCTGGGACAGTTATCGCGACATCGCGCAATGGCCGGAGATCGCCTGGGCGATACCACTTTCGCTCGGCGATTCGCATCACGGCTTTCGCGTGCTCGGCACGACGCAGGATTACTTCGAGCACTTTCGGTTCGCCCGCGATCGCCCACTCGAGCTTGCGGCCGGAAAACGCTTCGCGGGCCCACACGACGCGGTGCTGGGCGCCGAGGTCGCCCAGTCGCTCGGCTATGGACTGGGCCAGAAAATCGTCATCGCGCATGGCGCCGGCGAAGTCGAGTTCTCGCTGCACAACGATCAACCATTCGAGGTCGTCGGGATTTTCGCGCGCACCGGCACGCCGGTCGATCGCACCGTTCACATCTCCCTGCAAGGGCTCGACGCATTGCACGTCGATGCCAACGCCCGAGCGTCGGCCGATCCGCTGGAAGCCGCGCGATTGGCAGCAAAGCACCGCGCCGACGAAGCGGCACACGACGCGCACGACGACCATGGCGAACCGCATGCGATCACTGCATTTCTGGTCGGCCTGAAGTCGCGCGGTGCCGCATTGTCGATGCAGCGGCGCATCAACGAGTACGCCGAGGAACCGCTCACGGCCATTCTGCCGGGCGTCGCGCTGCTCGACGTCTGGGAAATCGCGAGCGTCGCCGAACGCGCGCTCTTTGCCGTCTCGATTCTCGTGGTCGTGATCGGCCTGGCCGGCATGCTGGTCGCGCTTCTCACGAGCTTGAGCGAGCGCCGCCGCGAGATGGCCGTGTTGCGTTCGGTGGGGGCGCGGCCCTTGCATGTATTCGCGCTGATTCTCGGCGAGGCGGCGTTATTGACGGCGATCGGCATCGCGGTCGGCGTTGCGGCGGTGACGATCGGATTGTGGGCCGGCCGGCCGTGGCTCGAGTCTCACTTTGGCCTGTTCATCGATGTCGGCTGGCCGTCGGCGTACGAGTGGGCGCTGATGATCGCGATGGCGATAGCGGGCGCCTGCGTCGGCCTCCTTCCCGCCTATCGCATCTACCGCTATTCGCTCGCCGATGGCATGATGATTCGTGTGTAGAGGAAATCGTCGATGAAGATGAGGCCGTTCTTTGCAATATTGATGACTGCCTTCGCGCTCGCGCCGTTTGCGCACGGCGGCGAAGCCCCGCGGCAGGTCACGTGGGACGATCTCGCCGTCAGGTTGTCCGCCGCCGACAATCCGTTCGCGAAGTTGTCAATGGATCAGCTCGAGGCGTTGGGCGACGTCGCGGGACTCCGCGATCGCAAGTCGCGCGGCGTCAAGCTGTCCGAGCCCGAAATCGCAACTGAGCAAAAGGCGATCGAGAAGCTCAAGCGCGACGGCATCGATATCGACGGGCTGTTGGCGAAACGCGACGAGATCGCCGCCAAAAAGCAATCGCTCGCGAGCGCCGTCAATCCTGCACTCGATGGGAAAATCGTCCGCTTGCCGGGCTACGTGTTACCGATCGAATTCAAGGGCAAGCAGGTTACCGAATTCCTGCTCGTGCCGTGGGTCGGCGCGTGCATCCACACGCCGCCGCCGCCGCCCAACCAGATCGTCCACGTGAAGTCGGATAAGCCGCTCGAGATCAACGGGATGTTCGACGCTGTATGGGTCACCGGCCGGATGGCCGCCGGTCTGAGCCAGAAATCGGTCTACATCACCGACGGAACCACGGATCTCGAGGTCGGCTATTCGATTCGCGCGAGTCAAGTCGAGCGCTACCAGAACTAGAGGTCGAGGCGAATCTAGCCCGGCTGCGGTGCGCCTTCCAGCTCGAAAGCCTTGTGCAACTCGCGCACGGCGAGCTCGAGATACTTTTCGTCGATGACCACGGCGATCTTGATCTCGGAGGTCGAGATCATCTGAATATTGATGCCGACATCGGCGAGCGACTTGAACATCTTCGCCGCGAGGCCGACGTGCGAGCGCATGCCGATGCCGACGACCGAAACCTTGCAGATGCGGTTATCGCCGATGATCTCTCGTGCCTTGAAATGCTTGTCCTTCGACTGCTCGAGCACATTCAGCGCTTTTTGGTATTCGCTGCGATGAACGGTGAACGAGAAGTCGGTGTGCCCCGATGCGCCGATGTTCTGCACGATCATGTCGACGTCGATGTTCGCATCCGCCACCGGACCGACAATGGCATACGCAATGCCCGGCCGGTCCTCGACGCCCATCACTGAGATCTTGGCTTCGTCGCGGTTGAATGCGATGCCGGAGATGATCGCCTGTTCCATGTTCTCTTCTTCCTCGAACGTGATCAGCGTGCCCTTGGGCGTGGCCTCGGGATCGTCGAACGACGACAACACGCGCAGCTTGATCTTGTACTTGCCGGCGAATTCCACCGAACGGATTTGCAGCACTTTCGAGCCCTGGCTCGCGAGCTCGAGCATTTCCTCGAAGGTGATTTTCTCGAGCCGTCGCGCCTGGGGCACGATCCGCGGATCCGCGGTGTACACGCCGTCGACGTCGGTGTAGATCTGGCATTCGTCGGCGTTGAGCGCCGCAGCGAGCGCGACGCCCGACGTGTCCGAACCGCCGCGACCGAGCGTCGTGATGTTGCCGTCGCCGTCGACGCCCTGGAATCCCGCGACGATGACAATGGCGCCGTCGTCCAAATCCTTGCGCAGTCGTTGGCCGTCGATTTCGAGGATGCGCGCTTTGGTGAACGCGTTGTCGGTGAGCACGCGCACCTGACTGCCGGTATAGCTTCGTGCCTTCAGGCCCATCTCGGAGAGCGCGATCGCGAGGAGCCCGATCGTGACTTGTTCCCCCGTGGCGGCGACCACGTCGAGCTCGCGAGGGTTGGGATTTGCGGACAATTCGTGCGCGAGCGCGATCAGTCGGTTCGTTTCACCCGCAATCGCCGACACCACCACGACGAGTCGATGGCCCTGCTGATAAAAATGCGCGACGCGACGCGCGACGTTCCGGATTCGCTCGGTCGAGCCAACCGAGGTACCGCCGTATTTTTGAACAATCAGCGCCACGATCTCAGGGTGCGATCGCGCGGAATACCAGCGTCGCGTTGGTGCCGCCGAAGCCGAACGAATTCGACATGGCGGCGCCGATTTTCATCTTCCGCGGTTTGAGCGGCACGAAGTCGAGTTGGCAGTGCGGATCCTGCTCGAACAAATTCGCCGTCGGCGGCGCGATTTGATCGCGAATCGCAAGCGCCGTGAACACCGCCTCGATCCCGCCGGCCGCGCCGAGCAAGTGACCCGTCATCGACTTGGTCGACGAGACGGCCAGTCGATTCGCGTGGTCTCCGAACGTGCGGGTCACCGCGATGGATTCGGCGAGATCGCCCAACGGCGTCGACGTGCCGTGCGCGTTGATGTAATCGATGTCGTGCGCCTCGAGATGCGCGTTGCGAAGCGCGTTGATCATGCTGCGCCGAGCGCCGTCGCCATCATTCGGCGGCGCGGTGATGTGGTGCGCATCCGCGCTCATGCCGTATCCGGCGAGCTCGCAATAGATGCGTGCCCTGCGCGCTTGTGCATGTGCGAGCTCTTCGAGCACGAGTATCCCGGCGCCCTCCCCCAGCACGAAGCCGTCGCGGCCGACATCCCACGGGCGGCTCGCGGTCGCCGGCTCGTCGTTGCGCGTCGACAGCGCGCGCGCGGCGCAAAAGCCCCCGACGCCCAACGGCGAAATGCACGATTCGGAGCCGCCGGCGATCATGATGTCGGCATCGCCGTATTCGATCAGCCGTGCGGCTTCGCCCAGGCTGTGATTCGCGGTCGAGCACGCGCTGACCGTCGCAAGATTCGGTCCTTTGTAGCCATAATGGATCGACACCAATCCGGCCACCATGTTGATGATCGATCCAGGAACGAAGAACGGCGAGATCTTGCGTATGCCGCCGTGCGCGTATGCCTGCTGCGTCTCCTCGATCATCGGCAGACCGCCAATGCCCGACCCAATGCAGACGCCGGCGCGGTCCTTGTCGCCGCGATAATCGGCAAGACCGGCGTCGGCGATCGCCTCCATCGTCGCGACCAACCCGAAATGATTGAAGGTGTCGTAACGGCGCGCCTCTTTCGCCGAAAGCCATTTCGACACGTCGAAATCCTTCACCTCCCCTGCGATTTGCGACGGGAAAGTCGATGCATCGAAGCGCGTGATCCGCGCGATTCCGGAGCGGCCGGCGAGAATGCTCTCCCAGGCAGCGGCAACGCCGATGCCGACGGGAGACACGATCCCGAGTCCGGTGACGACGACGCGGCGGATCATCAGAAGGCTTGAACGAATGAATGCAATGAATTAGCTCGGCCGGATCGCGAGCGTGAGGTGCGCGACGACCGGCGACGTAAGCGGAACGATCGAGCGGCTTCTCGCGGCCGCTCTGGAAAGCCCGCGTGTTACTTCTTGACGTGAGCGCTGATGAAATCGATTGCTTGTTTGACGGTCGTAATTTTTTCCGCTTCTTCGTCGGGAATCTCGGTCTCGAACTCCTCCTCGAGGGCCATCACGAGCTCAACGGTGTCGAGCGAATCGGCGCCGAGGTCGTCCACGAACGACGATTCGTTCTTGATTTCGGCTTCGTTCACGCCGAGCTGCTCGGCCACGATTTTCTTGACCCTTTGTTCGATGTTTTCCATGCGTCTCCTCCCCCGAGGGGATCAAAACCGACCGATTTTACCAGATCGCCTTTGGTTGACGGCGTCCCCGCGCCTGCGATCGGGCATCAGAAAATCGCCGTCAGACCATCAGCATCCCGCCATTGACATGCAGCGTCGCGCCGGTGATGTAGGCCGCTTTAGGACTGGCGAGAAACGCGACCGCATGTCCGATTTCCTCGGGCGTACCGAGCCGGCCGAGCGGAATCCGCGCAAGCAGCGCCTCACGTTGCGCATCCGATAGCGCGCGCGTCATGTCGGTGTCGATGAAGCCCGGTGCGACGCAATTCACCGTGATGTTGCGACTACCGACTTCCTGCGCAAGCGATTTGGTGAACGCCACAACCGCCGCTTTCGCGGCCGCGTAATTCGTCTGTCCGGGATTACCTGATGTACCGACGATCGAGCCGATCTGGACGATGCGCCCGTAGCGCGCTTTCATCATGCCACGCAGCACCGCTTTCGAGAGTCGGAACACGGGCTTCAAGTTGGTCGCCATGATCGCGTCCCAATCGTCGTCCTTCATTCGCAATAGAAGATTGTCGCGTGTGATGCCGGCGTTATTGACGAGAATCGCGATCGCGCCCTGCTTCGCTTCTATCGCCGCCAGCGCAGCATCGGTCGCCACTGCATCGGTGACGTCGAGTTGAATCCCTTCGCCCGCATTGCCCGCCTCCTGCAGATAGCGACCGATGCCCGCGGCACCATCCGCGGTTGTCGCCGTTCCGACGATGGTCGCGCCCTCGTTCGCCAGCGCGAGCGCGATCGCCTTGCCGATCCCACGCGTGGCCCCGGTGACCAGCGCGATTTGTCGGGAAAGCGATTCCATCGTTCGCGTGTCCTGATCAGCTTGCTCGAACTGCAGCCAGCGCCTCGCCGACGCTCGCGCGATCGTTGAGCGCGAAGGTCGTCATGCTCTCGTCTATGCGGCGCGTGAGGCCCGTCAGAATCTTGCCGGGACCGCATTCAACGACATGAGTAATGCCGCGCGCCGCAAAGCCTTTGATCGTTTCGCTCCAGCGCACGGGGCTTGCTGCCTGAAGCGCCAGCGCGTTGCGAATCGATTGCGGCGTCGCGTGCTCGTCGCCGTCGACGTTATGGACGACCGGAATGGCCGGAGGCACGATGTCGACACCCGCGAGTCGGGTGGTTAGACGATCGGCCGCTGGCTTCATCAGCGCGCTGTGGAACGGCGCCGAAACGGGCAACATCACAGCGCGCTTCGCACCGTGCGCCTTCGCCGCGACAATCGCGCGCTCGACGGCCGCTTTGTGACCGGCGATGACGAGCTGGCCCGGCGCATTGAAGTTGACCGGCTCGACGATCTCGCCTTGCGCCGCTTCGCGACATGCCGCGATGATCGCGTCATCGTCGCCGCCGATGATGGCCGCCATCGCTCCGACACCGGGCGCGACCGCCGCCTGCATCGCTTCCGCGCGAAAGCGCACGAGCGACACCGCATCGCGCAATTGCAGCGCGCCCGCCGCGACCAGTGCGGCATATTCGCCGAGGCTATGTCCGGCGACGACCGAAGGCTGCGGTCCGCCAGCTGCGCGCCACGCGCGCCAGATCGCAACATCGGCAGCCAACATCGCGGGCTGCGTGTTGCGGGTCAGGTTGAGCGTCTCAGCCGGTCCGTTTTCAACCAGCGCCCACAGATCATCCCCCAGCGCGTCCGAGGCTTCCGCTATCGCGGCGCGCACCGCCGCGTCGCCCGCGAAGTCATCGAGCATGCCGACTTGCTGCGAGCCCTGGCCGGGAAAGACCAATGCGAGCTTCATGTCCATCGCAACAATACCGATCCCCATGTGAATCCGCCACCGACGCCCAGCAACATCAGATGCTGCCCTGCGCGGACACGGCCATCGCGCACCGCGACATCGAGCGCCAACGGAATCGACGCCGCCGATGTATTCGCGTGCAGATCGACCGTGGCAATGATGCGCTCCTCGGGCAGTTTGAGCTTTCTGGCGGTCGCATCCATGATGCGGATATTCGCCTGGTGCGGAATCAGCCAATCGATCGCGTCAGCCGACATTCCAGTCGCGTCGAGCGCTTCCTGCGCAGCTTCGGCCATCACCTTCACTGCGAACTTGAATACGCCCGGACCATCCATGCGCAAAAACGGCGAACCGACGACCGCGCCGCGCTGGACCTGACCGGGAACGCACAGAATACTTCGGTAGCGACCATCCGCATGCAAATGTGCGGTCAGAATGCCGGGCGCATGCGCGGGGACCAACGCCACGGCGCCCGCGCCGTCGCCGAACAGCACGCACGTGCCGCGATCGTTCCAATCGAGAATGCGAGAGTAGACCTCGGCGCCGACCACGAGCGCGTTGCGGGCCATGCCGCTCACAATCATTCGATCGGCGAGCGCGAGCGCGTAGACAAATCCCGAGCACACCGCTTGAACATCGAAAGCCGGACCGCCGTGTGCGCCGAGCTTTTCCTGCAGGATGCAGGCCGTCGATGGAAAGATCATGTCGGGCGTCGTCGTCGCGACGATGATCAGATCGAGCTCGCCCGGCGTGATGCCGGCCTCCTCGAGCGCGATACGCGATGCCGCAAGAGCGAGATCCGACGTCTGTTCCCCCTCGGCGGCGATGTGGCGCTGCCGGATGCCCGTGCGGGTGCGAATCCATTCGTCGCTCGTCGCGACGCGCTCCGCCAGCGCATCGTTCGTCAATATGCGCGCCGGCAAGTAGCGGCCGGTGCCCGCAATCCGGCTCGCGTCAGGCATTCGTCGTGGGTTCGCGCCGCAGGGCCGCCCCGAGGCGCGCACGACGCGGCGCACGGCCGCCCGAAGCCGCGTCGTGAGCAGTTGCCGACACACGCCCCCTTGGGGGGCAGCGCAGCCGAGAAGCGGCAAGCGTGCGGGCCGTCATCCTTCGGACACCGCTGGAGCCGTCGTCGGCATTGCGGCAATGCGCCGCGCAATCCGATCGAGTACGCCGTTCACGACCTCGGTGTGCGCCTTCGCCAGCGCATAGCCGAACGCGAGCGCATCGGCGCCGCCGTGACTTTTCACCACGACGCCCTTCAAGCCGACGAGCGTTGCGCCGTTGTAGCGACGCGGATCGATGCGTCGCTTGAACGCCATCAACACGGGATACGCAAAGATCGCCGCGATGCGGGTCGCCGGATTGCGCGTGAATTCGGCGCGCAGGAATTCGTACAGCATGGCGGCGAGACCTTCGGACGTTTTGAGCGCAATGTTGCCGACAAAGCCGTCGCAAACGACGACGTCGGTCGTGCCTTTGTAGATGTCGTCGCCTTCGATATTGCCGTGGAAATTAAGACCCGACGATTTCAACAACTCGGCCGCCTGCTTGACGACGTCGTTGCCTTTGATGTCCTCCTCGCCGATGTTGAGAAGGCCGATCGTCGGCCGCTCGATACCATCGACTGCGGACACCAACGCGCTGCCCATCACGGCGAATTGCACGAGCTGCTCCGCCGTGCAGTTGACGTTGGCGCCCAGGTCCAACGCGGTCGTGACGCCCTTCTTGGTCGGTAACTGCGACGCAATCGCCGGTCGATCGATGCCCGGCAATGTCTTCAGCACAAAACGCGCGATCGCCATCAGCGCGCCGGTATTGCCGGCCGACACGCATCCATCCGCAGCGCCGTCCTTGACGAGGTTGATCGCCACTCGCAGCGACGAATCCTTTTTTTTGCGCAAAGCGTCGGCCGGCGGCTCGTCCATGTCGACGACTTCCGTCGCAGCCTGGACCGACAGGCGATCGTTCCGCTTTTCCTTGTCGAGCGCCGCATCGATCGCTTCGCGACGCCCGACGAGGATCACGCGCGCGTCGCGCGCGCCATCCAGAAATCGCAGCGCTGCCGGAACGATCACCGATGGGCCATGATCGCCTCCCATCGCATCGACGGCCAGCGTGACGGGCATGACGTTGAGCGCCCGCGGAATCGGTTGACGGACGAGTTTCGCGCCGAACCGGAGCTCTCGAAAGAAACCGCGTTACTCGTCGGCTTTCGTCTTGACGACTTTCTTGCCGCGATAATAGCCGCTCGGACTGATGTGATGGCGCAGATGCACTTCGCCGCTCACCGGCTCCACTGCGAGCGGCGGGCTCGAAAGCGAATCGTGTGCACGATGCATGCCGCGCTTCGACGGGGACTTCTTGTTCTGCTGGACTGCCATGCTGTCTCCTTGATCTCGGTCGCCGCGCGATGGTACTGCGAGATCGGCCGACAATGCCTTACAAAAAAGCACTCGATGACTTCATCACGCCGGCGGCGCGCAACTTCCATCCGGATGGCGTGCGACGAACGGTAATGCCAAGACCAGCTCGTCCTCGATCAGCGTTTGCGTATCGAGCGGCGTTGCCGCGATCAGGACTTCGGAATCGCTATCCGCGTCGAGCCGCGCCGCTTCGGCGTCGTCGCGCGCCAGCAAAAGCTCGGTGCGGTGCCCAATCGGCCACTCGAGCGGCCCGAGACAGCGCTGGCACTCGAGTGTCACAGCACCTTCAAGCTCGACCGTTACCGCCGGGCGTCCGATTGCATCCGCTGTACCTTCGATCTGCCATTCGATCGGCGCGTGCGCGTCGCGGATGCGATCGGAGAGCCGGGACAACGTCGCCGCATCGACCCTTCCCGAAAGCGATTCGCGCTCGCGGGACAAGCGAAACGCGTCGAACCGGGAGAGCGTTCGAGCGGCGCCCGCTTTGCTGCTTCGCGCCTGTCCAGACATCTGATTTTCACGCACCCCAGCATGCGCTGATGCCGGTCGGCTGCGACGATGCTCAAACGTTGGATAATAGCGTACCGAAGCGAAAGTGTCAAAAAAATGTCCGCAAAAACAAGGGGGAACGTTCGACCGCTCGTCCTCGCTTCCGCCTCGCGCTATCGCAGGGCGCTGCTCGAGCGCCTCGGTCTGGCCTTCGAGGTGGTCCCTTCCGATATCGACGAAACGCCGTACCCTAAAGAACCGCCGGCCGCCGCGGCGGTTCGTCTCGCCGAAGCGAAGGCACGCGCCGTGGCTGCCCGACGGCCGGGGACGCTCGTGATCGGCTCGGACCAGGTCGCCGATCTCGATGGGCGGCACGTGGGCAAGCCCGGCGGCCACGACGCCGCGGTCGCGCAGCTCAAAGCGCTGTCCGCGCGCACCGTTACGTTCCACACCGGCGTTGCGCTGTGCGACGCCGACAGCGGAAATTGTCGCAGTACGCTGGTCGACGTGGTCAGCACGTTTCGACCGCTCACCGATGCGGAGATCGATCAATACCTGCGCCGCGAAAAGCCGTACGATTGCGCCGGTGCCGTCAAATCGGAACGGCTCGGCATCGCGCTGTTCGAGCGGATCGCGAGCGACGATCCGACGGCGCTCATCGGATTGCCGCTGATCGCGCTCATCGACCTGTTGCGCGCCGAAGGTGTCGACGTCCTCGAGCCGAGATGACGGGCGCGCTGTATCTCGTTCCGAACCTCCTCGGCGCCGTACCGCCCGCCCGCGCGCTGCCGCAGCATACGATCGATATCGCGCGGCGCCTGGCGCATTGGGTCGTCGAGACGCCGAAGCCGGCGCGCGCCTTCATGAAGTCGCTCGAGATGGCGGCGCCGATTGCCGCTCTCGATATCCGAACGTTTCCTGCGACGCCCGCTGCCACCGATATCGCGGCGTTGCTCGCGCCGGCGCGCGATGGCGACGATGTCGGCGTGTTGACCGATGCGGGTTGTCCCGGTGTTGCCGACCCCGGCGCAAAGCTGGTCGCCGCGGCGCACGAAGCGGGGATCCGAGTGGTTCCGCTGGTCGGACCTTCCGCGATTTTGCTGGCCCTGATGGCGTCGGGAATGAATGGGCAACGCTTCCTCTTTCACGGCTATCTTCCGGCGAAGACCGAAGCGCGCGCCAATGCATTGCGATCGCTCGAAGCCGATTCGCACACGAAGCGCCGCGCCGAGCTCTTCATCGAGACGCCGTATCGGAACGTCGCAATGCTCGAAACGATCGCGCAAACGCTGAAGCCTGCGACGACCGTCTGCATTGCGGCAGACCTGACGCTCGATACCGAATCGATCGAGCGGCGCAGCGTGGCGGCGTGGCGCGGTTACGACGTCAGCCGGTTCGCGAAGCGCCCGGCGCTCTTCGTGGTGGAAGCCTGAGCGTTTGTAGCCGCCGAGGAATCGTCAAGTCCCGGTTTCCGGCCAGTCCTTGATGTAGCTCTTGAGCATTCGGTTCTCGAAGCTCTGTTCTTCGAACACGGCTTTGGCAACATCGTGGAAGGAGACGACGCCCTGCAACGTCGTGCCCTCCATCACCGGGACATAACGGGCGTGGCGTTCCAACATCGAGCGGCGTAGCTCCATCACGTCGAGATGCGGCGTGGCGGTGAGCGGCTCACGCTGGCAAATCTCGGTGATGCGCACGTCGCCGAGCGTACCGCCGCGATCGGCCAGCGCTTTCAGGACCTCCGCGAAGGTCAACAGGCCGGCCATCCGTCCGCGGTCCATGACGACGAGCGAGCCGATGTCGTGCTGCGCCATCACGGCCACAGCATCGAGGACTTTGCCGTCGGGCTTCGTCGTGAACAGTGTGTTGCCCTTGATGCGAAGGATCTCGCTCACGAGCATGGTCTTCTCCTCGTGTGGTTTCACCACGGGACAAGATCGAGGTTACTCCTCCAGCGCGGGTGTCGGCAACGCTTGCCAATTTTCTCGCCGCCGTCAGGATTTCCTGCCCTGCGGTTTCGGTCCGAAGTAGTGGCTGTAGGCCATCCGCCGGTTGACCGACGTGTCGAGATCCCAACGCACGACGCGCTCGGCGAACGCTTTCTGCGATTCGAGGACCTCCTTGAATAAGGCGTTTTCCGTCGATTTCTTGTTCGCGACTTGATCGAAGACGTCGAGCTGCTTCTGGAGAATCGGATCCGGCGTTTTGTAGAACTTGACCTTGTCGACCGTCTGCAGCTCGATGTAATCGCGCGAATATCGATCGATGGCTTTCCAGGACATATCGGCGGAGGCTGCCTCCACCGCGTTGGCGACGACTGCCTTCATCGTTTCGGGCAGTGCATCGTATTTCGGCTTGTTGACGAGAATCTCGAATTGCTCGGCATTCTGGTGAAAACTTTGCAGCATGCAGACCTTCGATACGGAGGCGAGCCCCAGTTGACGGTCGGACGTCGCATTGTTGAGCTCCGCCGCTTCGATCGTGCCGCGCTCGATGGCGGCCGCCGTCTCGACGCCCGATAAGGCTGTCGCCGTTCCGCCGAGGGCCGTCAACATGTCGATCGAGAGACCGACGGTGCGGTATTTCAGGCCTTTGAAATCCTCGACCGTCGCAATCGGTTTCTTGAACCAGCCGAGCGGTTGCGTCGGATGCGGCCCGTAAAGGAACGAAACGACATTCGCCGCCATCGATGCGTAGAGCTTGGTCAAAAGCGGGTGCCCGCCACCGTACTTGTGCCAGGCGAGCACCATGTTGGCATCCATGCCGAAGGCCGGCCCCGAGCCCCACAGCGCGAGCGCCGCCTGCCTGCCGTAGTGGTAGACGAGCGCGCCGTGCGCGCCGTCGAGCGCGCCCTTTGAGACCGCGTCGAGCAGCCCGAACGCCGGTGCGACCGCGCCTGCGGGCAGCATCTGGATTTTCAGGTCGCCCCCCGTCAGGTCGCTTGTCTTTTTAGCGAAGTCTTGCGCGTACTCGTAAAAAATTTCCTTTTCGCCCCACGCGCCCTGCCAGCGCATCGTCATCGGGCCGACCGATTTGGCGATCATCGGGAACCCCAGCGTTGCGGCCGCGCCGGCACCGGCAGCGATAAACTGGCGCCGCGACCATTCGAATGCCTTGCTCATTGGATTCCTTGTCGAAATAGCTGCACCGTTTGCGATCGTGGGCAAACTTGCGCCCAGGGCGATAATTGCTGCAATGCACGCACGGTCTTCGGCTTGCTGGCCGGAAACAATTCGCCGATACTACGGCCCGGTCGGGAGGGTCCGCGAGTAGCGTCGGCGTCAGCGTGCGGCGTGCTTGCTGGCGTATGGGATTGCAGTGCAAGATGGGAAGTTCAGCCGGCATGTTTCAAGACCGGCACAGAAGCTTCAAAACAATCACCTGGAGGAACATCATGGACGATAGCTTGACCCGGCCCGAAGGCGAAGAGCCTGTGCAACCGTCGCGGCGCCGTTTGCTCAAGACGGCGGGCGCTGCCGCAGGTGGCGCGGCGATTCTTGGTGCGCCGTTCATTCGCAATGCGGCCGCTGCCGAAACCACCGTGTGGAAAGTGCAGACGTCATGGCCGGCGGGCGTCGGCCTGCAGACGTTCAAGACTTGGGCCGGCACCATCAAGGAAAAGACCGGCGGCGAATTGGAGATCAAGCCATTCGCAGCGAAGGAAGTGGTCGGCGATTTCGAGCTGATCGATGGCGTCAAGAACGGCGTGCTCGAGGCGATGAACTCGTTCACGTTGTATTGGGCGGGCAAGCTGCCCGCGACGGCGTTCCTGTCGTCGTATTTGATGGGACTTCGCTATCCGCACGAGTGGGACATTTTTTTCTACAGCAAGGACGGACTCAAGGCCGCGCGCGAGATCTTTGCCAAGCAAGGCCTGTATTACGTCAATCGCATTCATCACGGGCCGAACATCATCCATTCCAAGAAGCCGATCCGCACGATCGAGGACTTCAAGGATCTGAAGCTGCGCGTGCCGGGCGGGATGATTGCCGAAGGGTTCGCAGCAGCGGGCGCCAAGACGACGTTGCTGCCCGGTGGCGAAGTATTTTCGGCGCTTGAAAAGGGCACGATCGAAGCAGCGGATTACACCGGTCCCGCGGTGAACTGGGATCTTGGATTCCAACAGGTCTCGAAATTTATCTGGACCGGCCCGCCCGGACTCGAATCCATCTACCAGCCGGTCGACTTGATGGACTTCGTCGTGCGGATGGACGTGTACAACAAGCTGTCGCCGAAGATGAAGGCCTGGCTCGACGATGAGATTCAGGTCTATTCGAACATTCACCATGCCGCAATTCAAAAGGCCGATCTCGAAGCCTGGGGCAAATTCGAGAAGGCCGGCGTTCAGATCAATCGCATGCCGCTCGAGGATCTGCCGAAGTGGCAGCGCCTCGCGACGCCGATCTGGTTCAAGTGGGCGAACAAGGACAAGGATGCGGCGCGCCTGTTCAAGCTGCAGCTCGAAGTGATGGAGTCCCACACGGTCGGTTATGTTACGCCGGACATGTACAAAGGGCTCAAGATCGAAGCCTAGTATCACCGGTGTCCGCGTTGCGCGGATGCCGCTCCCACTGATTGCGGAGGCGCCGGAAACGGCGCCTCCGCCATGTTGAATCCGTCCCTTCGAGAACCATGCCGAGCTTAAGCTTCGTTCTGCCGCACTGGCTCTATTGGGCAACATTGTTGATCTTCCCGCTGATCGCGATGTATTTCCTGTCGCGGCAACGGCGCAATCTGCCCGGCCAGCGGCCGTCGCTGTTCATTGCGTACCTGTTCTGGCTTCTGTCCGGCTATCTGGGCATCCACCGCTTCTACTTGCGCAGCGCCTGGGGCTTTCTATTCATCCCGGTGTTCCTGGCCATCATTTATTGCAACACGCAGATACGCGAGGTCCGCGACGACGAATCGCGCACCTTCGCCGCGATGGAGCAAGCGAAGGTGGCGGTCGAGCGCGCACGCCCGCGCGAGGGCGTCGAAGTGACGCCCGAGATGAAGGCAGAGACCGAGCGCGCCGACGCCGACTTGCGCAAGATGGATGCCGATTACCAGAAAGCCAAGGCGGTTCGCGACCACTGGAAAAATCTGGCCCGCATCGCAGCAATCGTGCTCGCACTCCTGCTGCTCGTCGACGCGGCACTGATGCCGAGCCTGGTACGTAAGCAGCAGGCACGAGAATTGGCGAAACCGTATCGACCTCAGGTCGCGCCGGTGGAAATGCCCGCAATCGCGGAGCCGGTAGTCGCCGAAGATCCCACGCTGCATTTCCATTCGCGCGTCACCGACTGGATCGAGACGATCAACGTCAAGGCCGGGGAGTACGTCGCATGGTGGTCGCTGATCGCCGTTTTCGTCTACTACTACGAGGTGGTTGCGCGCTTCATCTTCAACTCGCCCACCAACTGGGTGCACGAGAGCATGTTCCTGATGTTCGGCATGCAATACGTTCTGTCGGGCGCCTACGCTTACCGCGAGGACCAGCACGTGCGCGTTGACGTGCTCTACGCGAAGTTTTCGCCGCGCGGCAAGGCGATTGCCGACATCATCACGTCGTTCTTCTTCTTCGTCTTCATCGGCACGATGCTCGTAACCGGCTACCGGTTCGCCGCGGACGCAGTCAACGTCGGCGAGCATTCGTTCACCGAGTGGGGTATCCAGTACTGGCCCGTAAAGCTTGCGCTTCCGATCGGCGCCGCGCTGCTGCTGCTGCAGGGCGTCGCGAAGCTGCTCAAGGACATCTTGTTCGTCATGCGCAGGGGAGCGTAGCGCATGGGCATCGAGATTCCTATCCAGTGGCTTTCCGTGCTGCTTTTCGGCGGGCTTGCCCTGCTGCTCGCGCTCGGGCTGCCGATGGCCTTCTGCACGGGCAGCCTTGCAACGATTTTCCTGTTCGTGTTCGGCAACAGCGCGGTGCTGAACATGATGCCGTCGCGGATCTTTCCGTTCATGACGGACTATCAACTCTCCGCGGTGCCGCTGTTCATCTTCATGGCGGCTGTGCTCGAGAAGGCCGGCATCATCGAGGAGCTGTTCGACGTCATCTACAAATGGCTCGGCGCCCTCAAAGGGGGGCTCGCGTCGGCGACGGTCGTCGCCTGCACTCTGCTGGCGGCGATGGTCGGCGTGGTCGGCGCAACCGAGGTCACGATGGGCATGATCGCGCTGCCCGCGATGCTGCGGCGCAATTACGAACCGAAGCTCGCGTGCGGAGCGCTGCTCGCCGGCGGCACTCTCGGCATTTTGATTCCCCCGTCGGTGATGGCAATCGTTTATGCGGTGGTCGCGCAGCAGTCGCTCGGCGAGCTGCTGATCGGCTCGGTGTTCCCCGGATTGATGCTGTCCGGGCTCTACATCGCCTACGTGACGATCCGCTGTTACATCAATCCCTCGCTCGGCCCCGCGCTCCCACCGGAGGAGCGCGTCGATCTGCGCGAAAAGGTGCGCCTGTTGCGCAACACGATCACGCCGGTGCTCCTGATCATACTGGTGCTCGGCGTCATTTTCGTCGGCATCGCGACGCCGGTCGAGGCGGCGGGCATCGGGACGTTCGGCGCGCTCGCCGTATGCGCGTTGCACCGGCGCCTCAATTGGGTCGCACTCTACGAAGCCGTCATGGCGACGCTCAAGGCCACGGCGATGGTAATGTGGATCTTCTTCGGCGCGACGATGTTCGTCGGGTTCTTCATCATCAAGGGCGGTCAAACATTCGTCTCCGACCTGATTCTCGCCACCGGATTGCCGCCCTACGGCATCCTGCTCCTGATGATGGTGATCCTGTTCATTCTGGGGATGTTCCTCGACTGGGTGGGAATCATGCTGCTGACGGTCCCAATCTTCCTGCCGATCCTTGAGGCGCTCAAATTCACGGGCCTCGCCGGATTCGAGGGCGTGAAGCCCGACGATGTTTCGCTGTGGTACGGCGTCATCTTCATGGTGAACATGCAGATGGCGTTCCTCAGCCCGCCCTTCGGCTATTCGCTGTTCTATCTGAAGAGCGTCGCACCGAAGGAGATTTCGATGGCAATGATTTTCAAGGCGGCGATGCCCTTCATCTGCCTGCAAGCGCTCGGCAATGCGCTGTGCATCCTCTTTCCGCAGATCATCCTCTGGCTCCCGAGCATGCTGTATCAAGGCACGAAGTAGGCCGGGTGAGCGTTGCTCGACGTGCCTTTCGGTGATCTCCGACCAAGACTCAAATGGCGCGTCGTTCTCGCAATGCCTGCGCGAGTGTCCCCGCATCGACGTATTCGAGCTCGCCGCCGACGGGAACGCCGCGCGCAAGGCGGCTGACGCCAAGACCGCGGGAACGGAGCAGCTCGCCGATGTAGTGTGCGGTCGCCTCGCCTTCGTTGGTGAAATTGGTCGCGAGAATCACCTCTTTCACGACGCCATCGGTCGCACGCTTCAGCAGCCGGTCGAGATGAATTTCCTTGGGGCCGATGCCATCGAGCGGCGATAGACGGCCCATCAGCACGAAATACAAGCCCGAGTACGCCTGGGAGAGCTCGATCATCATGAGATCGGCCGGCGTTTCGACGATACAAAGCACGGTGGCATCGCGCTTGGCCGAACGACACAGCGCGCACACGACGTCTTCGGTGAAGGTATTGCAGCGTTCGCAGTTGCGGATCGAGCCTGTCGCGTGCTCGAGCGCACGCGCGAGCCGCAGTGCGCCGTCACGATCGTGTTGCAGCACGTGCAGCGCCATCCGCTGCGCGGCCTTGGGCCCGACGCCGGGCAGCATGCGGAGCGCGGCGACCAGCGCGTCGAGGCTCGACAGCGGTTCATGCGGCACGCGGGCCGGTATTCGACGATCGTTCATCGCCGAAGGTTTACGCTCATCAGAACGGCAGCTTGAATCCCGGCGGCATCGGGACGCCGGCGGTGAGGCCGCCCATTTTTTCCTGCGTCGTGGCTTCGACGCGACGCACCGCATCGTTGATCGCGGCGGCGACCAAGTCTTCCAGCATGTCTTTGTCTTCGCCCAGCAGCGACGGATCGATGGAGACGCGCCGCACATCATAGCGGCAGGTCATGACGATCTTGACGAGGCCCGCCCCCGCCTGACCTTCGACTTCGGTGCGTGCGAGCTCCTCTTGTGCACGCTTCAAATT
>DASXPO010000226.1:0-5900 GCA_036493535.1 Casimicrobiaceae bacterium | reverse complement strand
ATCCTCGAGGACGAGACATGGGCACACGACAAACTGGCCGTGCACGCGGGCCGCGTGTTTACCGTCACGGTCGGACCGGCGACGGTCCGCTTTCGCGTCGCTGACGCCGGGACATTCGAAAGCGCTGCGGATACCGGTGTGGCGCCCGACCTTCGTCTTTCGCTTTCACCGCTCGATCTGCCGGCCTTTCTCGCCGATCCGCGCATGTGGAGCGAGTACGTGGAAGAAGACGGCGACGCCGCGCTCGGTGGAACGTTGAAGGAGCTTGCGCAAACGCTGCCGTGGTTCGTCGAAAAAGGCTTTGCGCGCGTGCTGGGGCCGATCGCCGGACAACGCGTCGCCGATATCGGCCGGCGCCTGCTTGGATTTCCCGAATACGCTGCCGAGCGGGTCACTGAAAGCGTCGCCCGCTACGCACGCGACGAAGCGCAGCTTCTCGCCCGCGGCGACGAGCTCCGGCGCTTCACCGACGAAGCGCGCGATGTGGCGGCACGGGTCGATGCGCTTGCGGCGCGCGTTGCCGCGTTGACGAATCGCGCACGTCCGGACTGAAGCGCGCGAAGCGATGTCGAGGTCGCGGGCTAAAGCGCCGCCGGTCACGCTTGCCAAGTTCAGCCGCCCGCGGCTCTACAACGTACTGAAGCGCGAGCGGCTGTTCGCCCGCATCGATGCGCTCCGCGCGCATCCCATGATCTGGATTGCCGGTCCCCCGGGAGCGGGCAAATCGACGCTCGTCGGCAGCTATGTCGTTTCGCGCAGGCTGACCGGCATCTGGTTTCAGACCGATGCCGCCGACGCCGATCCCGGGACGCTCTTTCACTACCTGAGTCTCGCGGCCGCGGATCTCGCGGGCGCGAAGGCGCAAGGCGTGGCCGAGCTGCCGCGTTTCGGCGCCGAATATTTGTCCGACCTTCCGACGTTCACGCGGCGCTTCATGCGCGATTTTTTCGCGTTGTTCCCCGCCGATTCGGTCCTGGTAGTCGACAACTTCCATGAAGCGCCGGCCGATGCGGCGTGGCGATTCGCATTCAGCGAGGGCATTCGCGAGCTGCCGCCGGGACTCAATATCCTGTTCATCTCGCGAATGCCGCCCCCACCGGAGCTGGCGCGCTTCGCCGCCGATCAATCGATCACGGAGATCAATTGGGAGGAGCTTCGCTTCAACGCGGAGGAAGCCGCTGCGATCACCGCCGACGCACGGCTTCCGAAGGCGATGAGCGACGCGATTCATCGCGCGAGCGAAGGTTGGGCCGCCGGCATTGTCCTGATGCGCGAGCATCTGTCGCGGCACGCCGATGCGCGCGACGAAGCGCGGCTCCCGGAAGGCAAGGACGCCGTTTTCGCCTACTTCACAGGCGAGATATTCAGCGGCGCACGACCGGAAAACCAGCGCACTTTGATGCTGGCCGCGTTGTTGCCGACCGTTGGCGCAAGCGATGCGGAGGCCATCACCGGCGACCCGGAAGCGCCACGGGTGCTCGATTATCTGTATCGGCATCATTTGTTCACCGATCGCCGGCGCAACGGTCCCGAGTTCGTCTATCAATTCCACGCGCTTTTTCGCGAGTTCCTGCTCGCCGAAGGACACCGTCGCTTGACGCCGGACGAACGTCATGCGGCGCTCGATCGCGCGGCCGGCCAGCTCGTGAGCCGCGGCGATTTCGATGCGGCTGCAACGCTGTATCGCGAAGCGCAGGCGTGGCCGGCACTGACCGGACTGTCGTTGCATGCGGGGGCGCTCCTGCTGGCCGAGGGGCGCGGAACGACGCTCGCCGGCTGGATCGATGCGCTCCCTCCTGAACATCGCGACCGCGAACCGCGGCTCGCGCTCTATCTCGGCGTGGCGATTCTCTACGCCGCGCCGCGCCGAGCGAAGGAACTCCTGAGCGCTGCCTACAAGGGCTTCGAGAAAACCGGCGACCTGCGCCGGATGCTGATGACCGCAGCGCACGCGGTCGATTGCCATTACTTCGAGTGGGCCGACTTCGCGCCGCTCGATCGCTGGATCGACGTTTTCGATCGGCATCTTCCGCATCTCGATGCCGCGGCGCCGTTCAACGCGCCCTACGATGCGCTGCGGGTCTACTCGACGTATCTGATCGCGCTGTTGTTGCGACAGCCCCAGCATCCGCGGATCGGCGCCGTCGCCGCGGAAGTGGAACGGTTGATCGCCGCCGATTCGGCGCTCGACGTGCCGGTCAATTTCCGCATCAACGCCGCATCGATCCTGTTCAACTACTACAACTGGACGACAAAGGGCGATATCGCCGACGCGTTGATTGCGCGCGCGACGCCGTGGCTCTCCGATCCGCAAACGAGTCCGCTGAACCGCGTCTGGTGGCGCGTGCATCTCGCATTCAACCACCAGATCCAGGGGCGCTACGCCCATGCGAAACGCACGATCGACGAGGCTGAAACGATCGCGCGCGAGCACGGCTTGAAGTCGGTGCTGTTCGAGATCTACCACGCCGAGCTGACCCCGGCCGTCTCGTCGCACGACACGCCGGGCGCGATGAAAGTGTTCGAGAAATTGCGCAGCGTTCTGAATCCGGGACGGCGGATGGACGTTGCCTACTTCCGCTTTCAGGAGTCGTACATCCACGCGCTCCAAGATCGCCCGCTCGAGGCGGTCGCCGCCGCCGGCGACGCCGTCGCGATCGGACGCGAGGTCGGGCTGCCGGCGATGCAGCTACCGCATTTCCTTGTCCGTCACGCGATCACGTACGTCAACATCGGCGAAATCGAAACGGCGCTCGCGCGCTACGACGAAGCGGTCGAGCTCGCAAGCGGCGTCGATCGCCGCAACTTCGTTTTGCAGCGCGAGCTCGTGCGCGCCTTCGCCGCACTGCGCGAAGGTTGCACCGACGACGCGGCGCACCGCTTGCGCGAAGCGCTCGCCGCCGCCCGCGAGCATCGCTATCGCGGCTTCCTGCGTCAGTTGCCGAACGCGGTCGCCGCTCTTTTTGCGCTGGCGCTCGAGCGAGATATCGAAGTCGAGTTCGTGCGCGAGCTGATTCGCGAACGGCACCTTGCAGCGCCGTCTCCCGACACGGCGCAATGGCCGTGGCCCATCGCCATCTGCACGCTGGGCGAATTCGTCATCCGCCGTGACGGCGAGCCATTGATCTCGAAGGGCAAGGCGCAGAAGAAACCGCTGGACCTTCTGAAGGCATTGATCGCGCACGGCGGCCGCAACGTCGATGCGGCGATGCTCACGGCGCTGCTGTGGCCCGACGCCGAAGGCGACGTCGCGAAGACGTCGTTCGACAGCAATCTGCATCGCTTGCGCAAGCTGCTCGATGTCGACGCCGCGCTCGTTCTCGCTGAAGGCAAGCTGTCGTTCAATCCGAGCGTCGTGTGGCTCGACACCTGGACGTTCGAGAGTGCGCTCGACGCCTATCCGCCGCGGCCCGCCGCCGCGCTCGCGCTCTATCGCGGTCACTTCCTGCAGCTGGAATCGGCCGCGACCTGGGCGCTGCCGCTTCGCGATCGATTGCAGGCAAAGTTATCGCGCAGCGTTCTCGCCGAAGGGGAACGTCTCGAAGAGAGCGGCGCATTCGCCGAGGCGCGCGCGCTCTACCAACGCACGCTCGAGCTCGACAATCTCGCCGAAGCGATTTACCGGCGGCTGATGATCTGCCAGCGCGAGCTCGGCGATCCCGCGGGCGCGCTGACGACGTATCGGCGCTGCCGCGAGTTGCTGTCGATCGTGCTGAACCGCAAGCCTGCGGCGGAGACCGAGTCGGTGCGCGCCAGCTTGAACGCCGTCTGAAACTGCATCCGTAAGCTATCTGCAAGCCCCGGCGGGCGACGATGCCTCCCGACGGAATCCCCCGAGCATCGAAAGGAGATATTGCAATGGGCGTCAGACTTCTGAAGATCGCGGCTGTCTATCTGATTATCGGCAGCTTGATGGGACTCTACATGGGCATCGCGGAAAACTTCGCGCTTCATCCGGTGCACGCACACCTCAATCTGCTCGGATGGGCATCGCTCGCGCTTGCCGGATTGATCTACGTACAATTTCCACATGCGGCGAAAACAAGGCTCGCGCGAATTCACTTCTGGATGCACAACGTCTCGTTGCCGGCGCTGATGGCGGCACTCGCGATGCTGTTGACCGGGCACGAAGCGTTCGGTCCGGTGGTCGGAATAGCGGCGACTGTCATGGCGGCGGGCCTTGCGGTGTTCGTGCTGAACGTGCTCCTGAATGTAAACACCACGGAAAAAGACGCGTCCGTGGACCGCTCCACGCGGGCCACTGCGCTCGCCCGATGAACGACGGCTCCAAGAAGTCCCGCGGAACTTCGTCGAAACGCCGCGCCGAGACTACGGAGACACCGCAGCCGCAAGCGTCGACTGCCGTCGAAACGCGGTCGAACGTCGAGGCACCCCGCACGTCACGCAAGCGCCGCCGTCGCATCGTCCTCTGACGCCCTTCATCGGAAGACCCCTCCCGTACAATCGCGGGCATGCGCATCACGCGTCTCGCCCGCATCGTCACGGTCGCGCTGAAGCATGGCCTGGACGAGTTCGCGCTGGGCCACGAACGGACGCGCGCGCTTCGCCCCTTTGTCAACGCCTGTTTCTTTTGGCGCGATCTCTCGTCGCCACGCGCCGTTCGCCTGCGTAAGGCGCTCGAGGACCTCGGACCGATTTTCGTCAAGTTCGGTCAGATGCTGTCGACGCGTCGCGATCTGTTGCCGCCCGACATCGCCGACGAGCTCGCGAAGCTGCAGGATCGCGTCCCTCCGTTCTCGTCCGATCAAGTCGTCGCGACGCTGACCCGCATTTATCGCAGGCCGCTCGACCAGGTCTTCAAGTCGTTCGATCTCGAGCCGGTTGCGAGCGCATCGGTCGCGCAAGTCCATCTTGCGCAACTGCCGGAGGGAATCGGCCCGAAATCCGGTGCGCTGGTCGCGGTCAAAGTGCTGCGGCCGAACATCGTCGAGGTGATCGAGCACGATCTCGCGTTGATGCAGACCGCGGCAATGCTGGTCGAGCGATTGTGGAAAGAGGGCAAGCGATTGAAGCCCAGGGCGGTGGTCGCCGAATTCGAGAAGACGATTCGCGACGAGCTCGACTTGACGCGCGAAGCCGCGCACTGCTCGCAGCTGCGCCGCAATTTCCAACATTCGCCGTTGATGCTCGTGCCCGAAGTGCATTGGGATTGGACCGACACCGAAGTGCTGGTCATGGAGCGGATGGCCGGGATCCCCATCGGGCGGATCGACGAGCTGCCGCGCGCGGGCATCGACTTGAAGCGCCTATCGCGCGCCGGTGTCGAGATTTTTTTTACGCAGGTGTTCCGCGACGGCTTTTTTCACGCCGACATGCATCCGGGCAACATTTTCGTCGCAACCGATCCCGCGAACCACGGCAAATACATCGCGCTCGACTTCGGCATCATGGGGACGCTCTCCGAGCGCGACAAAAGCTATCTCGCGCAAAACTTTCTCGCCTTCTTTCGTCGCGACTACCATCGTGTCGCGACCGCCCACCTCGAATCCGGTTGGGTGCCGCCCGACACGCGCGTCGACGAGCTCGAGAGCGAGATCCGCGTCGTCTGCGAGCCGATTTTCGATCGGCCATTGAAGGAAATCTCGCTCGCCAAGGTGCTGGTGCAATTGTTCAGGGCGTCGCGGCGCTTCAACGTCGAGATCCAGCCGCAGCTCGTTCTGTTGCAGAAGACACTGCTGAACGTCGAAGGACTCGGCCGCCAGCTCGATCCCGATCTCGATCTTTGGGTGACGGCCAAGCCCTTTCTCGAGCGCTGGATGCAGGACCAGATCGGCTTGCGCGCGCTCGAGCGCCGCTTGATCGCGGAAGCGCCCTATCTCGTGGCAGCGCTTCCCGAGCTGCCGCGGCTCTTGCATCAGCGCCTGTTGGTGCCGCCGATG